>DATGDX010000424.1:0-10652 GCA_035310665.1 Mycobacteriales bacterium
AACGTGGTCGGCACCGCCTGCGCGCTCACCCCGTGCCGCCGCGCCGTCTCCGCGAACCGTGCACGGTTGCCCGCGTCGTGCCAGACCTCGTACTCGCGGACGACCAGCCGCGGCTCGCGCCGCTGCAGGTCGGCGAGCATCCGCCGCTCTTGCTCGCACTTCGGGCACCCGTCGCCCCAGAACAGCACCAGCTCGACGCGGGCGGGGGCAGGCGTGGGGGCGGGGGCGGAGGTGGAGGTGGGCGCGGGCGGCGTGGGTGTCGCCGCACTCGCGTCACCGGCGAACGCCGCCGGGACGACGAGCAGGAGCAGGAGGAGCAGGACGAGGGGTCGCCAGCGGCCGGCGCCAGCAGCACCACCTCGCACGCCCTTCACACTTCGTAGTCTAGCCGCGGCTGTTCGCGAGCAGCCGGAGGTCGTGCGCGTAGTCCGCGACCGTCGTCCCACCCGACCAGACCACCCGGGCGTCGTGGTCCGGCCCGAACGCGAGCACCTGGGTGCCGTGCCCGACGGCGTACCCACCGCCAGGCAGCCGCTGCTCCCCGGTCACCGCGATGCCCAGGGCCTTCGCCGCCTTCTCGATCACGGGAAGGGGTCCGGTCAGCCCGACGAAGGACGGGTCGAACCGGGCGAGCCACCCGCCGACGACCCGTGGGGTGTCCCGGCGCGGGTCGGTGGTGACGAACACGACCTGGACCCGATCCCGCTCCGCCGCGGACAGCCGCCGGCGCGCCAACGCCAGGTCGGCCATCGTCGTGGGGCAGATGTCGGGGCAGTTCGTGTAGCCGAAGGAGACGACCGTGACCGGGTGCCGGGTGTCGGCGCGCAACCGGAAGGGACGCCCGGCCGCGTCCGTCAGCGTCACGTCGGGCAGCGGCAGCCCGGACACCGCGGTGCCGCGGTAGGGCGAGTCGGCACCGCCGGACACCTCGACCGGGGCGCCGGACGCGCAGCCGGTGAGCACGAGGACGGCGACCAGCGGCAGGAGCACGCGCCGGATCACCCGCGGCGTACCCCCGCCGCGAGCTCCGCCGCGAACGCGCGCACCGCCTCGACGCCCTCGGGGCCCGGGGTGTCGAGCAGCCGGCGGACGAAGGCGGAGCCGACGATGACGCCGTCGGCGTACCCCGCGACCTGCGCGGCCTGCTCCGCGCTGCCGATCCCGAGCCCAACCCCGACCGGCAGGTCGGTGACCTTCCGGACCCGCCGCACGAGCTCGGCGGCCCGCTCGGACACGCGCTCCCGCGCGCCGGTCACCCCCATCGTCGAGGCCGCGTAGACGAACCCGCGGCAGTGGTCGGCGACGAGCGCGATCCGCTCGTCGGTCGACGACGGCGCGACGAGGAACACGGTGGCCAGGTCGCGCTCGCGCGCCGCCGACAGCCACTCCCCCGCCTCCTCGGGCGTGAGGTCGGGGGTGATCGCCCCGGCGCCCCCGGCGTCGGCGAGCTGACGCGCGAACCGGTCGGGGCCGACGTGCTCGACCAGGTTCCAGTAGGTCATCACCAGCGGCGCGGCACCGGTCTGCGCGACCGCCTCCACGGTCCGCAGCACGTCGGGCATGCGCGTGCCGTTCGCCAGCGCCCGGTCCACCGCGACCTGGATCGTCGGGCCGTCGATCAACGGGTCACTGTAGGGCAGCCCCACCTCGACGACGTCCACGCCCGCCCCGACCATCGCGCGCAGCGCGGCGAGGCACCCGTCGTACGTCGGGAAGCCCGCCGGCAGGTAGCCGATCAGGACCCCCCGGTCCTCCGCCCGGGCGCGGGTGAACGCCTCCTGGACGCGCCTCATCCGCCGGTCACCAGGCCGAACCACCGGGCGGCCGTGTCGACGTCCTTGTCGCCACGGCCGGACAGGCAGATCAGGATCGAGGCATCCTCGCCCGCCTCGCGGGCCACGCCGAGCGCGCCGGCGATCGCGTGCGCGCTCTCGATCGCGGGAATGATCCCCTCGGTGCTGCACAGCAGCCGGAACGCGTCCATCGCCTCGGCGTCGCGGATCGCGGAGTACGTCGCCCGACCCGTGTCGCGCAGCCACGCGTGCTCCGGCCCGACCCCGGGGTAGTCCAGTCCGGCGCTGATCGAGTGGGTCGGCAGGGTCTGGCCCTGGTCGTCCTGGAGCAGGTACGAGCGGGTGCCGTGCAGCACGCCGGGCTGCCCGCCGACGAGGGTCGCGGCGTGCCGCCCGCTGGCGATGCCCTCGCCACCGGCCTCGAACCCGAACAGCCGCACCCCCGCGTCGTCGAGGAACGCGGAGAAGATCCCGATCGAGTTCGACCCCCCGCCGACGCACGCCGCGACCGCGTCCGGCAGCCGGCCGATGCGGTCGAGCACCTGCTCGCGGGCCTCGACCCCGATGACCCGCTGGAAGTCGCGGACGATGGCGGGGAACGGGTGCGGGCCGACGACGCTGCCCATCACGTAGTGGGTCGACTCCACGTTGGTCACCCAGTCGCGCAACGCCTCGTTGATCGCGTCCTTGAGCGTCCGGGAGCCGGTGGTCACGGAGACAACCTCGGCGCCGAGCAGCCGCATCCGGGCGACGTTGAGCGCCTGCCGACGGGTGTCCTCCTCGCCCATGTACACGACGCAGTCGAGCCCGAGCAGGGCGCAGGCGGTCGCCGTCGCGACGCCGTGCTGGCCGGCGCCGGTCTCGGCGATGACCCGGCTCTTGCCCATCCGCACGGTGAGCAGGGCCTGGCCGAGAACGTTGTTGATCTTATGCGACCCGGTGTGCGTGAGGTCCTCGCGCTTGAGCAGCAACCGGGCACCGCCGGCGTGCTCGGCGCCGAGCCGACGGGCGTCGGTGAGCGGGGTGGGGCGGCCGGCGTACGTCGTGAGCAGCCGGTCGAGCTCGGCGACGAACGCGGGGTCGGCGCGGGCGGCGGCGTGGCCGGCGGCGAGCTCGTCCAGCGCGGCGACCAGCGCCTCGGGGACGAACCGCCCGCCGTAGCGGCCGAAGTGGCCCGTGGCGTCCGGCAGCGCCTGGGGCTCGGCGAGGCTCATCCGGCTCCCCTCAGTCCGGGTCGCTCTGCCGCAGCGCCGGGTGTTTGCCCGCGGTGACCAGCTCGGCGACCGTGGCCCGCGGGTCCCGGGTGCGCACCAGCCCCTCGCCGACGAGCACCGCGTCGGCGCCCGCCGCGGCGTAGGCGAGCAGGTCGTGCGTGCCCCGCACACCGGACTCCGCGACCTTGACGATCCCGTCGGGGACGCGCGGCGCCAGCCGCGCGAACAGGCCGCGGTCGATGTCGAGCGTGCGCAGGTCGCGGGCGTTCACGCCGATCACCGTCGCCCCGGCGTCGAGCGCCCGGTCCAGCTCCCCCTCGTCGTGCACCTCGACGAGCGGCGTCATGCCGAGGCTCGTCGTCCGCTCGACGAGGCCGACCAGCGCGTTCTGGTCGAGCGCCGCGACGATGAGCAGCACCAGGTCGGCGCCGTGCGCCCGGGCCTCCCACACCTGGTAGGCGGTGACGACGAAGTCCTTGCGCAGCACGGGCACGTCGACCGCGGCGCGCACCGCGTCGAGGTCGGCGAGGGCGCCGGCGAACCGGCGCGGCTCGGTGAGCACGCTGATCGCGTGCGCGCCCCCGCGCGCGTAGTCGCGGGCCAGGGCCGCGGGGTCGGGGATCGGCGCGAGCCCGCCCCTGCTCGGGCTCGAGCGCTTCACCTCGGCGATCACTGCCACCCCCGGCGCGCGGAGCGCGGCGACGCCGTCGCGGGGGGCGGCGAGCCGGGCGGCCCGCTCCTTGAGCAGGTCGAGCGGCACGGCCGCCTGGCGCTCGGCGAGGTCCGCGCGTACACCGTCGAGGATCTCGTCGAGGACACTCACGCGGTGATGCTAGCGAGCTCTCCGCGAGCCGCGGCCCGGTGCCCCGAGCGGGGGCTCGAGGCCACGGCCGGCGGCCAGCAGGACGCCGGCCGCCAGGGCGCCGACGGACCCGGAGACGAGCAGCGGGACCACACCCGCGCCCGGTCCGGCCGACCACAGCAGCCCGGCCCACAGCCCCGCGGCGAGCACGGCCAGCCCGCCCAGACCCTGGAACACCCCCTGCGCGCTGCCGCGCCGCCCGACCGGGGCGAGCGCGCTGATCCACGCCTTGCCGACGGCGTCCGTGCACGCGGCGAACCCGCCGTACACCGGGAGCAGCACCCACACCCAGGCCGGACTCCCGACGAGCCCCAACCCGAGGTAGCCGACAGCGAAGCAGCCGAGCCCGATCGCGAACACCCGCGCCCGCGGCCACCGGTCGGCGAGCGCCCCGGCGGGGAACGACAGGGCGGCGTACGAGACGTTGAAGGCGACGTAGACCAGGATCACGGCGCCCACCGACAGCCCGAGCTCGCCGGCGCGCAGCAGCAGCAGCAGCGCGTCCGGGAAGTTGACCGGTCGAAGACCGTGAGCAGGGCGACGACGCGCCCAGTAGGTGGGCGGCAGCCGGGCGAGGTCGACGGGGGCGTCGGGGTGCGCCGGCCCAGGCGCGGCGGGACGCGCCTCGCGGACCGCGAAGACGAGCAGGACGCTGGCGACCGCGGGCACCACCGCGACCCATAGCAGCGGGCGGATGCGGTGGCCGAGCGCGGCGTAGGCGGCGAGCCCGAGCAGCGGCCCGATGACGGCACCGAGGGTGTCGGCGCTGCGATGGAACCCGTAGACGCGCCCGAACTCGCTCGGCGCGACCCCGTCGGCGAGCAGCGCGTCGCGCGGGGTGCGGCGGAGGCCCTTGCCGACCCGGTCGACGACCCGGCCGGCGAGCACGACCGGCCATCCGGTGGCGGCGGCGACGAGCACCTTGCCCAGCGCCGCGAGCCCGTAGCCCGCGGCGACGAGTGGGCGGCGGGCGAACCGGTCGGCGAGCCGCCCGGCGACCAGCCGAGCACCCGCCGCGCCGCCCTCCGCCAGCCCCTCCACGAGGCCGACGACCGCCGGCGGGGCCCCGAGGACCACGGTGAGGAACACCGGGAGCACCGGGTAGAGCAGCTCGCTGGCGCTGTCCTGGAGCAGCGAGACCCCGGAGAGGACCGCGAGGTTGCGGGTCAGCCAGGGTCGCTCAGTGCGGGGGGACACCGCCGCGGGCCATTCCCCCCAGCTTGCCGATGATCCCACCCACGACGACCACGCCTACGCAGACCCAGAACATCGTCCAGTTCGCGAGGACGATCGCGATCCCGCCGACGATGAAGGCGATGATGATGACGACGACGGCCGCCCACGCGGCGACGCTGCTCCCGTGGTCGTCGGCGCCGGCCATGACGATCCCTCCGTAGGCGGCTGGGGTGGGGTCCCGACGATAGTGCCACGGCACGATCAGCGCCCCGCCGGGCCACGATCAGCCGGGCCACGATCAGAGGGTCGGGTCCTCGCCGCGGTCCAGCGCGTCCCACAGGTCACGGTCCCGGTCGGCTGCGCGCGGAACGCGTTCGTGACGGCTCCCCAGCCCCGGCCAGCGCCCGCCGCGTACGACGGTGAGGGCACCAGCGGTGGCGATCAGGAGCCCGCCCGCGACGCCGGCGACGGGCCACCCGGTCCGTGTCACCGTCACCTGCCCGGCGCCAGGGGCGGAGGCGCGGGCCAGGATCGTGGCGTCCTCGGCGGCCGCGGACCGCGCGACCGTGACCGCGACGGCGAGCCCGCCGACCAGCACCGCCGCGCCGAGGGCGCGCCGCAGACCGCCCCGGGTGGCCCACAGCGCGGTCACGGCGGCGAGCCCGAGCAGCCCCGCCGCGGGGACGACCGGCACGAGGACCCGTCCGGTGACCGCGGTGGTGTGCCCCGGCAGCGGCGGCGCGGGGGGCACCAGCACCCGGGCCCACGGCTGACCGGCGGCGAGCAGCAGCAGGACGGCGCCGGACACGGTGAGCCCGACCGCCAGCGCGAGCTCCGAGCGGGGGGTCACCGGAGGCGGGTCACTGCGAGATCGCGAGTCACGGGAGATCGCGGGTCACGGGAGGGGCCGCAACGACTCCGCGGCGCCGACCGCCTGGAGCACCGCCGCCGCCTTGGCCCGGCACTCGTGGTCCTCGGTGACCGGGTCCGAGTCGGCGACGATCCCCGCGCCGGCCTGGACGAACGCGCGGCCGCCGGACAGCAGCACGGTCCGGATGGCGATCGCCGCGTCGAGGTCACCCGCCAGGTCGAGGTAGCAGACGGCGCCGCCGTACAGCCCCCGGCGGGCCGGCTCGAGCGACTCGATGATCTCCATGGCCCGCGGTTTCGGGGCGCCGGACAGCGTCCCGGCCGGGAACGTCGCGGTGAGCACGTCGAATGCGGTGCAGCCCGGCATCACGTCGCCGACGACCGTGGAGACGATGTGCATCACGTGGCTGTAGCGCTCCACGGTCATGAACCCCACGACGTCCACCGTCCCCGGCACGCACACCCGGCCGAGGTCGTTGCGACCCAGGTCGACCAGCATGACGTGTTCGCTGCGTTCCTTCGGGTCGGCGAGCAGCTCGGCGGCGAGCGCGTCGTCCTCCTCCGGGGTCCGCCCCCGCGGCCGGGTCCCCGCGATCGGGTGCATCATCGCCCGGCCACCGGTGACCTTGACCAGCGCCTCGGGGGAGCTGCCGACGATGTCGAAGCCGTCGAAGCGCAGCAGGTACATGTACGGCGACGGGTTCGTCACCCGCAGCACCCGGTAGACGTCGAGCGCGCTCGCGGTCGTGTCCCGCTCGAACCGCTGCGAGAGCACGACCTGGAACGCGTCGCCGGCCCGGATGTGCTCCTTGGCGGCCTCGACGCCGCGGAGGAACTCGGGCCGCTCCGTGCGGTCGGCGTACGCCGGCGTCACCCCCAACTCCACCGCGGCGACCGACGGGGCAGCGGGAGCGGCCAGCTGCGCGGTCATCCGGTCCAGGCGGGCGACCGCACCCGCCCACGCCTCGTCGACCCGCTCCCCGGTGTCGTCCCAGTTGACCGCGTTCGCGATCAGCAGCACGGAACCGTCGGCGTGGTCGAGCACCGCGAGGTCGGTCGCGAGCATCATCGCCAGCTCGGGCAGGTGCAGCTCGTCGGGCGCGGTGGCGGGGAGCCGCTCGAGCCGGCGGACCGCGTCGTAGGCCACGAACCCGACGAGCCCGCCGGTGAGCGGCGGCAGGCCCGGCAGCCGCGACGTGCGCAGCGCCTCCAGCGTCGCGCGCACCGCCGTCAGCGGGTCGCCCCCCTCCGGCATCCCCACCGGCGGGCTGCCGAGCCACACGGCCTCCCCGTCCCGCTCGGTCAGCACCGCGGCGCTGGCGGCGCCGATGAACGAGTAGCGCGACCAGACGCCCCCGTGCTCGGCGGACTCGAGCAGGAAGGTGCCGGTCCGCTCCTGCGCCAGCTTGCGGTAGACCCCGACCGGGGTCTCCCCGTCGGCCAGCAGCCGGCGGGTCACCGGGATCACCCGCCGGTCGCGGGCCAGCTCCCGGAACGCGGACAGGTCCGGCGCCACCGCCCCGGTCGTCACGGGGTCGGGTCGCCCGTCGTGCGGAGCCCGGTCGCGGGGAGCACCGTCGCGTCGAAGCAGGTCCGGTCCCCGGTGTGGCAGGCGGCGCCCACCTGGTCGACCTTGACGAGCACGGTGTCGCCGTCGCAGTCCAGCCGGACCTCCTTGACCCACTGCCGGTTGCCGGAGGTGTCGCCCTTCACCCAGTACTCCTGGCGGCTGCGGCTCCAGAAGGTGCACCGGCCGGTGGTGAGCGTGCGGTGCAGCGCCTCGTCGTCCATCCAGCCGACCATGAGCACCTCACCGGTGTCCCACTGCTGCGCGACCGCCGGGAACAGGCCGTGGTCGTCCCGCTTGAGCCGGGCGGCGACGGCCGCGTCGAGCGCGGACGGACGGGCGGGACCGGGCATGGGCCCATTCTGCCCCGCCGCCGGCCGCGCCCCGCCGGGTCGGCGGGCGGGCTACGGCGCCGCCGGGCGCTAGCGTGACCGGTCGTGCGCGAGGCGACCGGTGTCCCTCTGGCGCCGCTGACCACGTTGCGGCTGGGCGGCCCGGCGCGCCGGCTCGTCGAGGCGGACACCGAGGCCGAGATCATCGAGTGCGTGCGCACGGTCACGGGGCCGCTGCTCGTGCTCGGCGGCGGCTCCAACGTCGTCGTCGCCGACGACGGTTTCCCCGGCACGGTGGTACGCGTGCGCAGCCGCGGCGTGGCGGTCGACGGGGACCTGGTCACGGCCCAGGCCGGCGAGGACTGGGACGGCTTCGTCGCCGCCGCGGTCGAGGCGGGCCGGGTGGGCGTCGAAGCGCTGTCCGGCATCCCGGGGCTGGTCGGGGCGACGCCGATCCAGAACGTCGGCGCGTACGGCCAGGAGGTCGCGCACACCGTCGTCTCGGTGCGGGCGTGGGACCGGGTCGAGGGACGGGTGGCGACGCTGCCGGCGGTGGACTGCGCGTTCCGCTACCGGTCCAGCCGTTTCAAGCGGACGCCGGAGCGCTGGGTGGTGCTCGCCGTGACGTTCCGGCTGCCGGCCTGTGCGCGGTCGACCCCGGTTGGGTACGCCGAGCTCGCCCGCGCGCTCGGGGTCCCCGTCGGGGATCGGGCCTCACCGGCCGCGGTTCGCGACGCGGTGCTCGCGCTGCGCCGCGGCAAGGGCATGGTGCTCGACGCCGCCGATCCGGACACCCGCTCGGCCGGGTCGTTCTTCACGAACCCGGTCGTCGACCGCGAGGTGCTCGCCGGGGTGCGGTCACGGACCGGAGCCGCGGTGCCGTCGTGGCCGGCCGAGGACGGGCGGGTCAAGGTGTCCGCCGGGTGGCTGATCGAGCAGGCCGGGTTCGGCCGCGGGTACGGACCCGGGGCGGTACGGCTCTCGACCAAGCACGCGCTGGCGCTCACGCACACCGGCGGCGGGTCCACCGCGGGGCTGCTGGCCCTCGCGCGCGAGGTGCGCGATGCGGTGCGCGACCGCTTCGGCGTCACGCTGGTGCCCGAACCCGTCCTCGTCGGCGTGTCGCTGTAGCCGCGGCGTAGTCCGGGGCGGGACGGCTTCTCCCACTCCGCCGACGTCTGTGTCGCGGTCTCGTTCTCCGGGGTCGCGCCGGCGTACTGCCACAACCGTCCCCCGTTCGGGGAACGGGCGTCGGCGGCGGCACCGAGATGTACGCGGGACGACGCGGCGACACCTTCAGGCCGACACGTATTCGGCCGAGACGCAGGGGGCGACGACGCCTCGACCGAGGCGCCCCGAGCCTGCGAAGGAGGCCCTTGCGACGAAGCGTCGGAAACCGCGGTCCCCCACGGCTTCCCGAACGTCCCGCCGACTACCACATACGTCTCTGTAATCGGAAGTGGAGCCTGTGACTGAAATCACGAACCTGCGGCGGTTCATGTGGGTGGCGCTGATCGCCGTCGCCGCCGTCCTCGCCAGTGCCCTCACCGCCCTCGCCGCGCAGGCGCAGACCCTGGACCCGCGGTGCGACCCGGCGAGCAGTGCCCGGCACGGTCGGCAACGACCGGATCGTCGGGACCGACGCCGCCGAGAGCATCGACGCGCGCGCGGGCAACGACACGGTCGAGGCCGGTGGCGGCGACGACAAGGTCTGCGGGAACACCGGCAACGACGTCCTCGTCGCCGGAGCCGGCACGGACACCCTCTTCGGCGGGTCCGGCAACGACCAGCTGACCGCGGGAACCGGCGCTGGCCTGTTCTTCGGTGACGCCGGCAACGACCGGCTGGTCGGCGGCGTCGCCGCCGACACGCTCTCCGGCAGGCCGGGCAACGACCTGCTCTCCGGCGGGGACGGCGACGACCAGCTCCGGGGGAACTCCGGCAACGACGGGATCGCCGCCGGGGCCGGCAACGACACGATCTCCGGCGGGCCCGGCAACGACAGCGTGACCGGCGAGGCGGGCAACGACGTCATCTTCGGCTGGGACGGGAACGACCCCGTCCTCTCCGGTGGGGACGGCAACGACACGCTCTCCGGCGGTGCCGGCAACGACCCCGCCATCTCGGGCGGGCTCGGGGACGACCGGCTGGCCGGCGGGTCCGGCAACGACACCGTGACCGGTGACGCGGGCAACGACCAGCTGGACGGCGAGGCCGGCAACGACACGCTCTCCGGCGGGGCCGGCGACGACGTCCTCGACGGTGACGTCGGCAACGACAAGATCGACGGTGGCCCGGGCTACGACCGGTGCATCGGCGGGGTCGGTGTCGACACGTTCGTCAACTGCGAGGCGGTCGTCCAGTAGAGGCGGTCGTCCAGTAGGAGTCCCCTCGGCGCGGTAGTCCGAGCGGAGGACCCGCGGGGGTGCCCGGTGCGCGATCGCGTCGGGCATCCCCGCGTCCGTCTCGTGATCGGCCCTCGTGATCGGCCCTCGTGATCGGCCCTCGTGATCGGCGCAGTCCCGCGATCAGCGGACCGGGACGCCCGCCGTCCGCAGCGCCCCCTTGACATCGCGGATCGTGAACACGCCGAAGTGGAACACGCTCGCCGCGAGCACGGCGTCGGCGCCGGCGGCGACCGCCGGCGCGAAGTCCTCGACCCGGCCCGCCCCCCCGCTCGCGATCACGGGGAGCGACACCACCCGGCGTACCTCTCGGATCAGCTCCAGGTCGTAGCCGTCCCGGGTGCCGTCGGCGTCCATCGAGTTGAGCAGGATCTCGCCGACGCCGAGCTCCTGGCCGCGAACGGCCCACTCCAGCGCGTCGATCCCGGTCCCC
>DATGDX010000425.1:0-1691 GCA_035310665.1 Mycobacteriales bacterium
GACCGGGATTGCCGCCGCTCCCCGCGGGCACCCTCGCGCTGTGCGGGTGCTGGTGACGGGGGCGTCCGGGAACGTGGGTACGGCGCTGCTGCGCCGGCTGCGCGAGGAACCCGAGGTACACGAGATCGTCGGGCTGGCGCGTCGGGTGCCGGCGGGCGAGCCCGACGCGAAGGTTCGGTGGGTGACCGCGGACGTCGCCGCGGACCCGCTGGAACCGCTCTTCCACGGCGTGGACGCCGTCGTCCACCTCGCCTGGCTGATCCAGCCGAGCCGGCGACCGGAGGAGCTGACGCGGGTCAACGTGGGCGGCAGCCGGCGGGTGTTCGAGGCGGCGGCCGGCGCAGGCGTGCCTGCCCTGGTCTACGCGTCCTCGGTCGGCGCGTACTCGCCCGGCCCGAAGGACGAACGGGTCGACGAGAGCTGGCCGACGGAAGGCGTGCCCACCTCGCAGTACTCCCGGGAGAAGGCCGCGGTCGAACGGATCCTGGACGAGGTCGAACGCGACCAGCCGGAGCTGCGGGTGGTGCGGCTGCGCCCCGGGCTCATCTTCCAGGCCGCCGCGGCGAGCGAGATCTTCCGGTACTTCCTCGGCGCGTTCGTCCCCGCCGCGTTGCTGCGCCCGGGGCGGCTGCCGGTGCTGCCGCTGCCCGCGGCGCTGCGCATCCAGGGGGTGCACGCCGACGACGTCGCCGCGGCGTACACCCAGGCAGTGCTGCGCCACGTGCGCGGCGCGTTCAACGTCGCCGCCGAGCCGGTCCTCGATCCCCCAGCGCTGGCCGAGGCGCTCGGCAGCCGGGCGGTCGTGCCGCTGCCGGAGCTCGTGCTGCGGCTCGCGGCCGACCTGTCGTGGCGGGTCGGGCTGCAACCGACGACCGCCGGGTGGGTCGACCTCGCGCTCAACGTGCCGCTGCTCGACACGACACGCGCGCGTACGGAGTTGGGCTGGACGCCGCGCGTCTCCGCGACCGACGCGGTCCGGGAGCTGGCCGAGGCGATGGCGGCGCGGACGGGCGGACCGACCCCCCCGCTGCGGGCGCTGGACGGGTGGCGCGCGCGGGTGGCCGCGGCGGTACGGCGCGGGTCACCCCCCGGGTCCCCGGGCGACTGACCGCTTCCCCGTGGGTTAGGATGGGCTGTCCGCTGGTAGGGGAGGGACGGCAGGCGTGATCTCACCGACGACGGGCAGAGACCGGCCCAAGGACCCGGACGACGAGGAGCGCATGGTGAGCCTGTGGAGCAAGGCGATGAAGCTGGGCATTGCGAAGAAGGTCGTCGACGAGGCGCGGAAGCCCGAGAACCAGCAACGGATCAAGGACATGGTCGCGTCCGCGAAGACGAAGGCGCAGAGCAAGCGGCGCCGCTCGCCCGCCGACCGGCCCTGACCGCCGCGCCCGTCGCGTCGGGCCCCGTCGCGTCGGGCACAGTGCGGCGGGGTGGGGTGACCCAGCTGGGCGCCCCACCCCGCCGCGCTTTCGCGGTGAGCGCGGCATCGGTTCAGGCCGACTCCACCCGGAAGCGGCGGTGCTCCAGGCACGGCAACGCCGCGCGGACCTCGGCCACCCGCGCCCCGGTCACCTCGGCGACCGCCACGCCCTCGGCGATGCCGAGCTGGACGACCGGCACTCCCAGCGGGTCGACGATCATGCTGCGACCGGCGTACTCCGGCGGCGTCTGACCCGCCGCCGCCACCC
>DATGDX010000426.1:0-1677 GCA_035310665.1 Mycobacteriales bacterium
GGACTTCTGGAAGCCGCGCTCGATCGCCGCGACCGCCCCGCCCATGTCCTCGATCTTGCCCATCAGCTCGCGGACCGCGGCCTCCACCTCGTCGGTCATCGTCTCCATGAAGTACGAGCCGGCGAAGGGGTCGACGGTCGCGGTGACGTCGGTCTCGTCGGCGAGCACCTGCTGCGTGCGCACCGCGAGGCGCGCGGCCTTCTCGGTCGGCAGTGCGATCGCCTCGTCGTAGGAGTTCGTGTGCAGCGACTGCGTGCCCCCGAGCACCGCGCCGAGCGCCTGCAGGGACACCCGGATGAGGTTGACCTCGGGCTGCTGCGCGGTCAGCTGCACGCCCGCCGTCTGGGTGTGGAACCGCAGCATCGTCGACTTCGGGTCGCGAGCGCCGAACTCGTCGCGCATCAGTTGCGCCCAGATGCGCCGGGCGGCGCGGAACTTCGCCACCTCCTCGAGCAGGGTGGTGCGCGCCACGAAGAAGAACGCGAGCCGCGGGGCGAACTCGTCCACGTGCTGCCCCGACGCGACCGCGGCCCGGACGTACTCCACCCCGTCGGCGAGGGTGAAGGCGATCTCCTGGACCGGCGTGGCACCCGCCTCCGCCATGTGGTAACCGGAAATGGAGATCGTGTTCCACTTCGGAATCTCCGCGCGGCAGTAGCGGAAGATGTCCGTGACCAGGCGCAGCGACGGCTTGGGCGGGAAGATGTAGGTACCGCGCGCGATGTATTCCTTGAGCACGTCGTTCTGGATCGTGCCGTTCAGCTTCGCGGCGTCCGCACCCTGCTCCTCCCCCACCAGTTGGTAGAGCAGCAACAGCAGCGCCGCGGGGGCGTTGATGGTCATCGACGTGGACACCTGGTCGAGCGGGATGCCGTCGAACAGCACCCGCATGTCGTCGATCGAGTCGATCGCGACGCCCACCTTGCCGACCTCGCCGCTCGCGATCGGGTCGTCCGAGTCGTAGCCCATCTGCGTCGGCAGGTCGAACGCGACCGACAGCCCGGTCGAGCCGCTCGAGATGAGCTGGTGGTAGCGGCGGTTGGACTCGGTGGCGGTCCCGAACCCGGCGTACTGCCGGATCGTCCAGGGACGCCCCGTGTACATCGTCGGGTAGACGCCCCGCGTGAACGGAAAGGCGCCGGGCTTTCCCAGCTTGCTCGCGGGATCCCAGCCGGACAGCGCCTCCGGGCCGTAGACCGGCTGGATCGGCAGACCCGACTCAGACTCGTGGACCATCGTGCGTCCCCTTCCGGCGCGACCCGCCGATGCTATCCGCGCCCGGATCCCGACGGGCCGCTCAGCCCAGCGACCAGAACTGGTCGACCAGGTACTGGTCGCCGCCCATCGCCCATATCTCGGTCACCCGGCCGTTCGCGACGTGGCAGACGAGGACCTCGCCGTCGGCCAGCCGCCGGCCGTGCCGCTCCGCGAACGCCCGGTGCATCCCCAGGGCGTGCTCGTCGTTGGCGAGCACGTCGTGCACCTCGAGCCGGAAGGTCCCGTCGGTCAGCGCGCGCAGCCGTTCGAGGTAGCCGAGCACCTCCTCCGGGCCGCGGTAGGTCCCCGCGAGCGGGTTGTGCCCGGCGACGTGCCAGACGACCGTCGGCGCCAACACCGCCCGCAGCGTGTCGTCGTCGCCGGCCGCGAAGGCGGCGTAGGCCCGGCGCAGCAGTTCCT
>DATGDX010000427.1:0-6029 GCA_035310665.1 Mycobacteriales bacterium
AAGGGCGACGAGCCGTTCGTGCTGCACCCGGGCGAGTTCGTGCTGGCGTCGACGTACGAGATCGTCACGCTGCCCGACGACCTCGCCGGGCGGCTGGAGGGCAAGTCGTCCCTGGGCCGGCTGGGTCTGCTCACCCACTCCACGGCGGGCTTCATCGACCCAGGCTTCACCGGTCACGTCACGCTCGAGCTGTCGAACGTCGCGACGCTGCCGATCAAGCTGTGGCCCGGGATGAAGGTCGGCCAGCTGTGCCTGTTCCGGCTGTCCTCGCCCGCCGAGCACCCGTACGGCTCCGCGATCTACGGGTCGCGCTACCAGGGCCAGCGCGGCCCCACCCCGTCGCGCAGCTTCCGCAACTTCACCCGCACGCCGGTCTAGCGGTCACGACGGCGGTCCGGGGGCCAGCGCGGTCCCGATCACGACGCTGACCAGCAGCACCAGCACGCCGGCGTCGTACGCCGCCAGGACCCACCGCGCGTGCACCCGTCGCCCCCCGCGCCGCGCCCCGGTCGCGAACAGCACCAGCGCCGCGACCAGCGCCGCCGAGCCGAGCAGGACGACGGGCGGCGCGCCGGCCAGGTCGCCACGACGACGGCGGCGCTGCCCAGGTTCCACCCGAGCAGTTCCGCCCAGCGCTCGCCGGACGACGGCGGGACCCCGCCGAGCAGGACGCGCCCGGCCCCGAGCGCGATCTGTGCGACGCCGCCGACGAGCACGGTGTACGCCGCCACCCACGCGGCGCGCCGCCACTCCGTCGCGGACCCGACCGCGGCGATCAGGCCGCCGGCGAGCACCAGGGCCGCGCCGACGAGGGCGTAGGGCAGCGCGGGAAGCCAGTCCCGGGGCACCGGAGAGGGCGGCACCGGAGAGGGCGGCGACACCGCGGTCACCGCGGCATCATCCACCCCGCGTCACGCCGTCAGCCGACCCGGAGCACGCCCGCCGCCGCCCGGCGGCTCTCGTAGTCGCGATACCAGTCCAGCAGCTCGTCGACCGGGAGCGGGCGGCTGAGGTGGTAGCCCTGCACGAAGTCGCAGCCGAGTTCCGCGAGCCGGCTCCAGGTCGCGGCGTCCTCGACCCCCTCCGGGACCACGTCGAGGGCGAGGTTGCCGCCGAGGTCGATGATCGAGCGGACGATCTGCGCGTCGTCCTCACGGTCGAGCATCGTCGCGACGAACGACCGGTCGATCTTCACCTCGTGCACGGGCAGGGCCTTGAGGTAGGACAGCGACGAGTACCCCGTGCCGAAGTCGTCGAGAGACAGCCGCACGCCGATGGCGTGCAGCCGCGAGAGCACCTCGATGGCGCGGGTCGGGTCGCTCATCACGCTGTTCTCGGTGATCTCGAGGGTGAGCAGGTAGGGCGGCACCCGAGTGAGCTCGAGCAGCCGGACGACCTCGTCGACGAAGTCCTGGGTGAGCCCCCGCGCGGACAGGTTGACCACGACACCGATCTGCACGCCCTGCCGCCGCCACGACGAGCAGGCGCGGGGGGCGGTGCGCAGCACGAAGCTGGTCAGCGGGCGGATCAACCCGGAGCGCTCGGCGAGCGGCACGAAGTGGTCCGGCCCGACCAGCCCGAGGCTTGGATGTTCCCAGCGGACCAGCGCCGACCCCGGTGACGGTCATCGCCTTCGGCTGCACGGCCACGACGAGCTGGTCGCCGGCCAGGCCCTGCCGCAGCTCGCCGACCAGCGCCAGCCGGACGGGCCGGCTCGGCTCGAACCGCTTCTCGTAGACCTGCACCCCGACACCGGTGCTCTTCGCGGCGTACATCGCGAGGTCCGCCCGCTTCAGCAGCGTGGGCACGTCGGTGCCGTGCACCGGCGCGAGCGCGACCCCGAGCGAGGCGCCGACCTCCACCACCGTGTCCTCCACGGCGACCGGCTCCTTGAGCGCGGCCAGGACGTCGGCCGCTGCCGCGGTGGCGCTCGCCGGGTCGGACGCCCCGGGCACGAGCAGCGCGAACTCGTCGCCGCCGAGCCGGGCGGCGAGAGCCCCGGGCCGCAGGACGCCGCGCAGGCGTTCGGCGACCTCGACCAGGAGCAGGTCGCCGTTCTGGTGGCCGAGGGTGTCGTTGACGTCCTTGAAGCCGTCGAGGTCCGTCATCATGACTGCGAAGCCGCACGAGTCGCCGTCGTCAGCCGCCGCGACCGCCTCCTGCACCCGGCGCTGCAGCAGCACCCGGTTCGGCAGGCCGGTCAGGCCGTCGTGCAGCGCGTCGCGGCGCAGCGCCTCGATGAGCCGGCCATTCTCGAGCGCGACGCTGGCGTGGTTGGCGACGGTCTCGAGCAGGCGCACGTCCGCCTCGTCGAACGCCTGCACGTCCGCTCGGGCGTGCGCGACCAGCAGGACACCGACCGCCTCGCCCTCCCCGGGCAGCGGGACCGCGACCCCCTCGCTCAGCCCGTGGCGTTCCAGGAACCGGTCGCGGTGCCCGCGGCGCAGGAGCAGCGCGCGCCCGCTACGCCGGTCGGCCGCGAGCCCCGGCGGCGGCCCCTGCTCCGCCGGCACCCACTTGAGCCGGCCGTCGCGGCCGAGGGTGACCCGCACGAACGTGTCGGCGCCGCGCCGGGTCGGGAACACGACCTCGGCGTGCTCGGCGCGCAGCATCTCGCGGGCCTGGACGAGGACGCTGTGCAGGACCGCGTCGACGTCGGGCGAGGCCGACGCGACCCGGCTGAAGTGATAGAGCCGCTCCAGGCTGCGGTGCCGGTCGCTCAGCCGGGCGTGGGCGCGGTAGGCGAGGAAGACGACGCCGACCGCGACCGCGAGCAGCCACACGGAGCGGGCGTCGGCCGCCAGCGCGTACGCCGCGATCAACCCGAGCGTGCCCATGCCGGTCGTCTGCGCCGGGCCGGAGACGACCGCGAGCGCGGACGTGCGCAGGTCGAGGCCGCCGGAGCGCAGCGCGATGGCCCCGGTCGCGGGCAGCGCCTCGTACCCGCCCGCGGCCCCCCGCCGCGAGGTACGCCGCCACCCAGCCCCGGGTGCTCAGCGGCGGGGCACCGCCGAGCACCGCGGCGTACACCGTGCCGGCGAGACCGACCGCCGCGGCGTGCTGGGCGAGGTTGAACACGGCCTTGCGCGGGGTCTGCCGGCGCAGGAACATCGGCAGCTCGCCGACGAGGCGCGCGACCGCGAGCTCGAGGGGGGCCGCGAAGAGCAGCCCGAGCACCAGCGCGATCTCGCTGAGCGTGACCCCCTGCGACTCCCGGCGCAGGTGCAGGTGGACGACGAACGTCTCGCTCAGCACGAAGAGCACCGCGAACACCGGCCACGGGAACGGCCAGGTGACCGGCACCCGCTGCGGCAGGGTGCACCAGAGCAGGGCCGCGACGGCGAGATGGACGACGACGAACCCGAGCACCCGGATCACCCCGGCGTCCGGTTTTCGCCCGCGTGCCGCCACCCCCGCCATGAGTCCCCCCGCGTCTCGGCTCGCCCCCTGCCATCGGCAGGGGAGGCGGGGGCGTGAGCGACGCGGCTTCGCCGCAGTTACCGGTGGGTACACAACGCTTGTTACTCGCCGGTAGGATCGGCGTACCGCCCACCCGGGAACGACGTCCGGTCCCCGGCGGCGACACACGCGGAGGAGACCATGGGCCACTACAAGAGCAACGTGCGCGACATCGAGTTCAACCTATTCGAGGTGTTCGGCCGGCAGGACGTGCTCGGCGCCGGTCCCTACGCCGAGATGGACGTCGACACCGCGCGCAGCGTGCTCGACGAGGTCCGCCGCCTCGCCGAGAACGAGCTGGCCGAGTCGTTCGTCGACGCCGACCGCAACCCGCCGGTGTTCGACCCCGAGGGCTCCACCGTCGTGATCCCCGAGTCGTTCAAGAAGTCGTTCAAGACGCTGATGGACGCCGAGTGGTACCGGATGGAGCTGCCCGAGGAGCTCGGTGGGTCGGGCGCGCCGCCGTCGCTGCGGTGGGCCGCGGCCGAGCTGCTGCTCGGGGCCAACCCGCCGGCGTTCATGTACATGGCCGGCCCCGGGTTCGGCGCGATCCTCTACCGCCTCGGCAACGAGGACCAGCGCCGGCTCGCGCACTGGGTCGTCGAGAAGAAGTGGGGCGGCACGATGGTGCTGACCGAGCCGGACGCGGGCTCGGACGTCGGCGCCGGGCGGACCCGGGCGATCCCCCAGCCGGACGGCACGTGGCACCTGGAGGGCGTCAAGCGGTTCATCACCTCCGCGGAGCACGACATGGCGGACAACATCGTCCACCTGGTGCTCGCTCGCCCGGAGGGCGCCGTCGCGGGCACCAAGGGCCTGTCGCTGTTCGTCGTCCCGAAGTACCACGTCGACCTGGAGACCGGGGAGCTGGGCGAGCGCAACGGCGTCTACGTGACCAACGTCGAGAAGAAGATGGGCATCAAGGTCTCGACCACCTGCGAGCTCACCTTCGGCGAGAAGCACCCGGCGGTGGGCTGGCTGATCGGCCACGTGCACGACGGCATCGCGCAGATGTTCGAGGTGATCGAGTACGCGCGGATGATGGTCGGCACGAAGGCGATCGCCACGCTGTCGACGGGGTACCTCAACGCGCTCGACTACGCCAAGCACCGGGTGCAGGGGCCGGACCTGACCCGGATGACCGACAAGACGGCCCCCCGGGTGACGATCATCCACCACCCGGACGTGCGGGGCATGCTGATGCTGCAGAAGGCGTACGCCGAGGGCATGCGCGCGCTGGTCCTGTTCACCGCCACCCAGCAGGACGCGCTGGAGCTGGCCCGCAGCGAGGGACGCGAGGACGAGCTCGCCGCCCGGCTCAACGACCTGCTGCTGCCGATCGTCAAGGGCGTCGGCTCCGAGCGCTCCTACGAGCTGCTCTCGCTGTCCCTGCAGACGCTCGGCGGCTCCGGCTACCTGCAGGACTACCCGATCGAGCAGTACATCCGCGATGCGAAGATCGACACGTTGTACGAGGGCACGACCGCGATCCAGTCGATGGACCTGTTCTTCCGGAAGATCGTCCGGGACAAGGGCCGGGCGCTGACCACGTTGATGACCGACATCCAAGCCTACGCCAAGGACGCCGCGGGCGACGACCCGCTCGCCCGGGAGCGGGTGCTGCTCGGAGAGGCGCTCGAGGACGTGCAGGCCATGCTCGGCACGATGGTCGGGTTCCTGATGTCGTCGCAGGAGGACGCGCGCAACCTGTACAAGGTCGGGCTGAACAACGTGCGCTTCCTGCTCTCCCTCGGCGACCTCGTGATCGGCTGGCTGCTGCTGCTCCAGGCCCAGGTCGCCCTGACCGCGCTCGCGGCGGGCGCCTCGGACCGGGACCGGGCGTTCTACGAGGGCAAGGTCGCCGCCGCGCGGTTCTTCGCCGGGCAGCGGCTGCCGCTGCTCGCCGCCGAGCGCGCCGTGGTCGACGCCACCGACCTGTCGCTCATGGAGCTGCCCGAGGCCGCGTTCTGACCCCCTGACGCGGGCGGGACGCCGCCCCCCCGCTCTCGCTCTCCGATGTTGATGTTCTTGCTGCCCTGCCGCGGGAAGCGCCCTCAAGAACATCAAGATCGGCGGGTGGGCGGCCGGGGGGCGCGGGGCGGTGGGCGCGGACCGGGGCAGAACCTGGTCAGGCCCAGGCGAGCAGGCGAGAGGTGGGCTCCGCGAGGAAGTCGGCCACGTCACGCAGCACCCGCGAGCCCAGTTCGCCGTCGACGTGGCGGTGGTCGAACGACAGCGCGAGCGTGGTCACGGGGCGCGGCACCACGTGACCGTCGACGACCCAGGGCAGCTGTCGGATCGCGCCGACGGCGAGGATCGCGGACTCCCCGGAGTTGAGGATCGGCGTGCCGCCGTCGACCCCGAACACCCCGACGTTCGTGATCGTGATGGTGCCGCCCTGCATGTCGGACGGCGCGCTGCGGCCCTCCCGCGCGGTTCGCGCCAGCGCCTCCAGCGCCGCGGCGAGCTGGGGGAGCGGCAGCCGGTCGGCGCCCTTCACGTTCGGCACGACCAGCCCGCGCGGCGTCGCCGCGGCGATCCCCAGGTTCACCTGGTCCTTGACGACGATC
>DATGDX010000428.1:0-1571 GCA_035310665.1 Mycobacteriales bacterium
CTGCCGGGCACCTGGCAGCTCCGGCTCGCGGTCCGGGTCGACGACTTCACCGAGTACGCGACGACGATCCCGTACCGGGTCCACTGACCGGCCCGCCGTCGCGCTGAACCCCCGGCCGCCGCCGCCCGTGCTTGTGGGTGACGACCGGCCGAGGAGGATCGCGATGCGACCAGCTTCGATCGTGCCCGTGTTGGCCCTCGCCGGGCTGGGCCTAGCTGTGCGAGCCAGGGGCGTCGTTGACGGTGGTCAAGCGGCGAGGCGCGTGATCGGTGGTCGGCCGCCGTGGGCGGAGTGGCCGCGTCGAGTGTTGTAGCGGTCGAGGAAGGCGGTCAGGGCGGCGGTGCGTTCGTCGTTGCTGGTCCAGGGTCGGGCGTAGGCCCACTCGGCCTGCAGCGTGCGGTTGAACCGTTCGGCCTTGCCGTTCGTCCAGGGGCATCGGGGCTTGATGAACCGACGCTTGATCTTGAGTGCGCTGCAGACAGCGGCCCATTGCCAGCTGACTCGGTAGGACTTCGCGTTATCGGTGAGCACCCGCTCGACCGTGATGTGGTGGGTGTCGTGGAACCACTGCACGGCGCGGTGCAGAAACGCCGCGCACGTCCCGCCCTTCTCGTCCGGCAGCACTTCGGCATAGCCGGTGCGGCTGCAGTCGTCGATCGCAACGTGAACGTAGTCCCAGCCTGCGCCGCGGCCGCACACCTCCTCGCCGCGGCCGTGGACACGCCACCCGCCGCCATCGGGCACCTTGCCGAGCTTCTTGACGTCGACGTGCAGCAACTCGCCCGGCCGAGCGCACTCGTAGCGCTCGTCGGTCTGCCGCAACCGAAGAAGCTCGCCTGTGAGTCGATCGAGCTCCGCGAGCCGCGGGAGCTCCCAGCGGCGGATCACCGCGCCGATCGTTGAGGACGGCAGGTTCAGCAGCCCCGCCAGCACCGCCGGCCCGGCGTGCTCATCCAGTCGTGCCGCAACGATCCGCAACTCGACGTCATCCGGGGTTCGACGTGGACTGCGATGCGGCCGCGAGGACCGGTCAGCCAGACCACCGACGCCCTCCTCGCGGTGGCGCCGCATCCACCTGTACACCGTCTGCCGGCTCACCCCGAGCTGCTTTGCAACCTCCCCGGGCCGGTGTCCCTGCTCGACTCGCCGAGCCGCCAGCAGCCGGGCGTACTGGGTCAGTCGAGCGTTAGCGTGAGCCACAAGGACCTCCGGGCGTGGCGAGTGCGTCAGATACACCCACTCCGCCTGGAGGTCCTTCTCCGATCAAGCCACCACGCCGTCAGCAACTGTCAACAATGTCAACGGCCAAGACAGCTAGCCGTGGCCGTCTCGGCGGCCAACACCCACGACAGCCTCGGGCTGATGCCGCTGGTGCAGGCCGTCCCGGCCGTGCGCTCCCGCCGTGGCCCGCGGCGCCGGCGCCCGGCCAAGCTGCACGCCGACAAGGGGTATGACTACAAGCACCTGCGGGCCTGGCTGCACGCTCGCGGGATCACCCCGCGCATCGCCCGCCGTGGGGTGGAGACCAGCACCCGGCTGGGCCGGCACCGCCGGATCATCGAGCGCTCCTT
>DATGDX010000429.1:0-2210 GCA_035310665.1 Mycobacteriales bacterium
TGCTCGTCACCGCCGGCGACAACCCGCAGCGCTGCGCAGCGAGCCCGCGTTCGCGATGCTCTGCGGCGTCGCGCCGCTGCCCGCCTCGTCCGGGCAGACCCGACGGCACCGGCTCAACCACGCGGCGACCGGCAGGCCAACGCCCTGCACCTCGCCGTCATCAGCCGCCTGCGGATGGACCCGCAGACGAAGGCCTACGTCGCGAAACGCACCGCGCTCGGGCACAGCAAGCTGAAGACGATTCGGTGCCTCAAGCGCTACCTCGCCCGCGAGGTCTACTACCTGCTCAACCCCGGCCAGCCCCCAACGGCCGCGAAAAGGATCAAAACTGCGGCTTGACAAACAGGAGAGCATCGTGTCGTTCACGGTGCGGCACATGATGGTCAGCAAGGTCCGCGGCCGATTCCGCTCGTTCGGCGGGCACGTCGTCACCGCGCCCGACCCGCTCGACTCCACCGTGACCGCGACCATCGACCTCGCGTCGATCGACACGAACAACGAGCAGCGGGACGCGCACGTCCGCTCGGCCGACTTCCTGGACGTCGACCGGCACCCGACCATGACCTACCGCTGCACCGGCATCCGACGCGAGGCGCAGGGGTTCGTGGTGGACGGCGAGTTGTCGCTGCACGGCGTCACGCGCTCCGTGCCGCTGCGGCTGGAGTTCAACGGCGTGACCCCCGATCCCTACGGCGGCACCCGCGCCCGGTTCTCCGCGACGGCACAGATCAACCGCGCGACTTCGGCATCGACATCGCGCTGCCCATGGACGGCGGCGGCGTCGTGGTCGGCGACGCGGTGTCGATCGCGCTGGAGATCGAGGCGGTGCTCGACCCGGCCGCCGAGTGAACCCCCAGCGACCCGAACTCTGCGAATCACACCGGAGCCCACCCGTGCCGATCACGCGTCTCAACCACGCCGTCCTCTACGTCCGCGACGTCGAGCGCAGCACCGCCTTCTACGCCGAACTGCTCGGGTTCCGACGCGTGCCGATGACCCCTGAGGGGTTCACCGGCGCGGTGTTCCTCCGGGCGCCGAGGTCGACGAACGACCACGACCTCGGGCTGTTCGAGGTCGGCGCCGCGGCCGGCGGGGGGCCGGGCCGCGCGCCGAGCGTTGGGCTCTACCACCTCGCCTGGGAGGTCGACACCCTCGCGGAGCTGGAGCGGCTGGCGGGGGTGCTGGCCGGCGCGGGGGCGCTCCTCGGCACCTCGGACCATGGGACGACCAAGAGCATGTACGGGCGCGATCCGGACGGCCTCGAGTTCGAGGTCGTCTGGGTGGTGCCCGCCGACCTGCTCGACGACGCGGCGCTGGCGGCGCGGCGGCGGATCGCCCGGCTCGACCTGGAGCGCGAGAAGCGACGGTACGGCGCGCAGACCCGCGGCGGCACCGGCATCTCCGTCCCCGACGACCGGACATCGGTGATGACCAGGAGCGTGCGATGACCCGTCTCCCCCTCGCCCGGGATCTCGCCCGGGACCTTGCCATCCTCGTCACCCGACTCGGCGTCGGGCTGGTGTTCGTCGCTCACGGGTGGCAGAAGCTCAACTACTCCGGGCTCGATCGCACCGCCGAGTCCTTCGCGCGGTTGGGGGTCCCCGCCCCGCAGCTCAGCGCGTTCTACGCCACGTTCGTCGAGCTGCTCGGCGGCGCCGCGCTGATCGCCGGGCTTGCGGTGCCCGTGGCCGGCGTGCTACTCGCGCTCGACATGGCCGGCGCGTTCCTGTTCGTCCACGGCGGGAACGGCTTGTTCGTCAGCGACGGCGGCTTTGAGCTCGTCCTGGCACTGGGCACCGCCTGCCTCCTGCTCGCCGTGGTCGGCGCCGGCCGGTTCGGTCTCGACCACGTGGTCAGGGGCCGCCGCTCGGGCACCCACAACGCGCAGCGGGCACGAGCAGGCGGGTGAGCGGCGGCCCCGGCGGGACGTTCAGCTGGCGAGCTCGGACGACCCCGTCTCCGGCGAATCGGCGTCCGACCCCTGCTGGGCGAACAGGACGGCCAGCTGGCAACGCGAGCGGATCCCCAGCTTGCGGTAGACCCGGCTCAGATGCATCTCGATCGTCTTTGTACTCAGGAACAGGATCTGCGAGGCCTCGCGGTTGGTCGCACCCTGCGCGACGGTCGTCGCGACCTCCCACTCGCGCGGGGTGAGCAGGGTGGACAGCGGGGTGTTGCGACGGCGGGCCTCACGGAGCGCAGGGAACTCG
>DATGDX010000430.1:0-4136 GCA_035310665.1 Mycobacteriales bacterium
TCCACGACTCGACGGTGAGCACCCGCTGCCGATGGGTAAGCCGATGGCGAACGAGTTCTCGGGTCCGAACCGGAACGCGGTGCCACGGGAAGGTGTTGCACTGGTTAGCGGAACCGACCGGAAAGAGGAAGCGTGTCGACGGCCTTGGCTCCCACACCTCGCGGAACGCTCACCTCAGCGGATCGCTGTGACCGTTGCGGCGCAGCCGCCTACGTTCGCGTGACGCTGGCGGAGGGCGAGCTGCTGTTCTGCGGTCACCACTTCCGGCAGTACGACGACGCGCTGCGCGCGGTCGCGCTGGAGGTCCACGACGAGACGGGGCGGCTGCTGCGCGCCCCCGAATCCAGCGTCGAGCGCGGCTGAACGGCCGGCGAAGCGGGACCTGCTGGGCTACTGGTCCAGGTAGTCCCGCAGCACCTGCGACCGCGACGGATGCCGCAACTTGGACATCGTCTTCGACTCGATCTGCCGGATCCGTTCGCGGGTGACGCCGTAGACCTTGCCGATCTCGTCGAGCGTCTTGGGTTGCCCGTCGGTGAGCCCGAACCGCATCCGGACCACTCCGGCCTCCCGCTCGGACAGCGTGTCGAGCACCGACTCGAGCTGCTCTTGCAGCAGCGTGAACGACACCGCGTCGGCGGGCATGACGGCCTCGGAGTCCTCGATGAGGTCGCCAAACTCGCTGTCCCCGTCCTCGCCCAGCGGGGTGTGCAGGGAGATCGGCTCGCGGCCGTACTTCTGCACCTCGACGACCTTCTCGGCGGTCATGTCGAGCTCTTTGGCCAGCTCCTCGGGGGTCGGCTCGCGGCCCAGGTCCTGCAGCATCTGCCGCTGCACCCGGGCCAGCTTGTTGATGACCTCCACCATGTGCACCGGGATGCGGATCGTTCGGGCCTGGTCGGCCATCGCACGCGTGATCGCCTGCCGGATCCACCACGTCGCGTACGTCGAGAACTTGTAACCCTTGGTGTAGTCGAACTTCTCGACCGCCCGGATCAGGCCGAGGTTCCCCTCCTGGATCAGGTCGAGGAACAGCATCCCGCGGCCGGTGTAGCGCTTCGCGAGGCTCACGACGAGCCGCAGGTTCGCCTCGAGGAGGTGGTTCTTGGCCCGCACCCCGTCACCAGCGATGAACTCCAGCTCGCGACGCAGCTTCGGCGGCAGCTTCTCGCCGCTCTTCAGCTTCTCCTCCGCGAACAGCCCCGCCTCGATCCGCTTGGCGAGCTCGACCTCCTGCTCGGCGTTGAGCAGCGGGACCTTGCCGATCTGCTTGAGGTAGTCCTTGACCGGGTCCGCGGTCGCCCCGCCGATGACCTGCTGGGCGGGCAGGTCGTCCTCGTCCGAGTCGAGGACGAAGCCCTCGTCCTCAACCTCCTCCCGCCCCTCGGCGCCGGGTGGGCCCGCCAGCTCGTCCGCCGCCGCGGCGACCTCCGCGGGCCCCGGCTCCACGCCGTCGGGCTCCTCGAGCGCCTCCGCGAGGACGTCGTCGAGCGGCTCCTCGGTCAGATCGGCGATGTCCGGCTCGTCGGCGACGAGAACGGCCGGAACATCGCCGCCCGGACCGTCTCCCGTCGCGGCCCCGCCGTCGGCTCGGATGTCGGCCGGCTCTGCCGCGCGCGTCTTCTTCGTCGCGGCCTTCGTCCCGGATGAGTCCGGCGCCCGGTTCGTGCGCGTCGGCGCCTCGTGCCCGGCCGGGTCGCCGGTGGACGGTGTCTTCCGGCGCCCGTTCGCGCCGGCCCTCTCAGCCCCCGCCACGAGTGTCACGCCCTCCTCCGTGAGGCTGCATCGCCGGCTCTGCGCGTCGTCCCCCGTCGGCCGCGGCGCGTCGACGCCGCAGCGCGGGTCGCCCACACGACCGGTCTCCCTGGCTCACCCCTGATCGACGAACACCACCCGGTCCGCGGCCGGGCCGCGGGCAGGGATCGAGACGTGGTCCTGAGCGACACAGGCAACCTCTCGACGGACGAGTATCGGTGGTGGTGTGCGGGCGCACGCTGGGCAGCAGCCGCGGCCACCGCGACACGGCCCGAGGGACCGTCGCCGGAACCAGCCCGGCCATTGTCGCACGACACTTCCGGCCCCGACCTCCGTCACGCGCGTGCCTGCCCCCGGCGCCAGCCGCGTCAACGCTCAGGCGCAGAGCGTTGTTCCCCTCTCTTCCCGCGACAACCCGCACCCGGCCCCACTCGGACCGCACCGACAGCCGCGCAACGGGCGCCTCCCGGCGTGGCCTTCCCTTCAGGGCCTTTCCCGGCGTGCCGGAGTGGTGGCCTTGGACCGGGACATCCGGGACTGTTGGCCGAGGACGAGGACGGCATCGAGGGCGATGGTAGGAGCGTCGACCGCAGGGGCTGCGTCGGCGATGGAGTTCGGGTATCCGACGAAAGGCGGACGAGATGGTCGAACACGGGCTGGAACGGACGATCGTCGTGGGACGGCACGTCATGGTCGGGGTGTCCCGGGTGGGCGACCGGGACGTGTGGGAGACCTACGATCGTGGCCGCGTCCGCCTCGCCGAGGCTGCCCGGGAGCGCCACGCGGACGCCCTCGGGATCGCGATCGCCGGCCTGACCGGGCAGGAACTGCAGCTCACGGCGCTGCTGTCGCGCTGAGTCCGCGCCCGCCGTCGGCGCTCGCGGTCGCGGTCACGTCGCGACGACCGCAACACGTCCGTGCCTGCTGCGGCGGGTTGCGAAGATGGGAGCATGCGGCTGGGTGCCCAACCGTCGTCCGATTGCGCGGACCGCCGCGTGCGTCGCCGGGTGGTCGTGTCCGGGATCGTGCAGGGAGTGTTCTTCCGCGACACCTGCCGCCGCGAGGCCGACGCGGCGAAGGTGGCGGGGTGGGTGCGGAACCTGCCCGACGGGCGGGTCGAGGCGGTGTTCGAGGGGGCGCCGGAGGCGGTGGACACCATGATTCGTTGGTGCCGGCGCGGCCCGTCACGCGCCGTCGTAGAGCACGTGGACGTGTGTGAGGAATCGGCCGAAGGACTCGCCGGGTTCAGGGTTCGGTGACGATGGGGTCGGGCGACGGCTGGGCGTTCTGCGCGCAGGGACACCGGCACTGGGGAGTGCACGGGGCCGCGGGACTGCTGTTGCGCGCCCGAGACGATCTCGGTGTGCGCCACGTTCTGCTGCAGCACCGGGCCGGCTGGTCGCACGAGGGGGGCACCTGGGCGGTGCCGGGTGGGGCGCGGCACCACCACGAGTCGCCGGAGCAGGCGGCGCTGCGCGAGGCGGCCGAGGAGGTGGCGGTCGACCTCGCCGACCTGCGCCTGGTCGCCTGCCACCTCGAGGACCACGGGGGCTGGTCCTACGTCACGGTCGTGGCCGAGTGCCCGTCCCTTCGGCGCGCCGCACCGGGCAACGGGGAGACGCTGGAGGTGCGCTGGGTGGCCGAGCCCGCCGTACCGCTGCTGCCGCTGCACCCGGCGTTCGCGGCAGCCTGGCCGTTGCTGACGGCGTACTGACCTGCCGTTGCTGACGGCGTACTGAGCTGCCGTTGCCGACGGCGTACTGAACTGCCGTTGCCGACGGCGTACTGAACTGCCGTTGCTGACGGCGGGCGCGGCGCCGGCACGCCGATGTTGACGTTCTTGCTGCCGCTGCGCCGATCCGGGGAGCAGGAACATCAAGATCGGCGGGGGGTGGGGGGTCTGTTGGACCTCTTCGCTGCGGCCTTGTACTCCCGCACCTTCGCCAGCGAGCCCGCATCGGTGATGTCGGCGACGGAGCGGAAGGTGCCCGCCTCGCCGTACTCCCCCGCCGCCTCCCGCCAGCCCGCCGGCTGCACCCCCAGCTGCTTGCCGAGGAGCGCGAGGAAGATCTGGGCCTTCTGCTTGCCGAACCCCGGCAGCGCGGACAGCCGCCGCAGCAGGTCGCGGCCGTCCGCCGCGTCCCGCCACACCCGCGCGGCGTCCCCGTCGTACGCCTCGACCAGGTGCCGGCACAGCGCCTGCACCCGCCCCGCCATCGAGCCGTGGAAGCGGTGGATCGCGGGCGGCTGCGCGAACAGCGCGGCGAACGCCTCCGGGTCGTACGCCGCGAGCTCGTGCGCGTCGAGGTCGCGACCGAGGCGCTGCGCGAGCACGTGCGGGCCGGCGAAGGCCCGCTCCATCGGGATCTGCTGGTCGAGCA
>DATGDX010000431.1:0-1986 GCA_035310665.1 Mycobacteriales bacterium
GGCCGGTGGTGCAGACCGTTCAGCGCAACGGCATCTGCGTGCTGGTGCTGGCACCGGCGCCGGGGCTGCCGGCGGACACCGCATCAGAGGCAGAGCAGTTGGCGCTGCGGCTGGCCGAGCAGCTCGACGTTGTCGGCCTGCTGGCCGTCGAACTGTTCGAAACCGTCGACGGCCGCGTGGTGGTCAACGAGCTGGCGATGCGCCCGCACAACTCCGGGCACTGGACCATCGAGGGGGCGTCCACGTCGCAGTTCGAACAGCACGTGCGCGCGGTGCTCGACCTCCCGCTGGGGTCGCCCCGGATGCCCACGCGCTGGGTCGCGGTCGCGAACGTCCTCGGCGGTGCGAACCCCGACGTGTTCGCGCGGGTGCCCGAGGTGCTGGCGCGGGACCCGGCGGTCAAGGTGCACCTGTACGGCAAGCACGTGCGACCCGGCCGGAAGATCGGCCACGTGACCGCGGTGGGCGACGCGCTCGGCGAGGTCCGGGCGCGGGCGAGCGCCGCGGCGGCGTGCCTGCGGGGGCCGGCGTGACCGCGCTGGTCGGCGTCGTCATGGGCAGCGACTCCGACTGGCCGACGATGGAGCCCGCCGCGGCGGTGCTCGCGGAGTTCGACGTGCCGCACGAGGTCCGGGTCGTGTCCGCGCACCGCACCCCGCGCGAGATGCTGGCGTACGGCGCCGACGCGGCCGACCGCGGGCTGCGGGTCCTGGTCGCCGGCGCCGGGGGGGCGGCCCACCTGCCCGGGATGCTCGCGTCCGTGACGCCGCTGCCGGTCGTCGGCGTTCCGGTGCCGCTCGCGCACCTCGACGGGCTCGACTCGCTGCTGTCGATCGTGCAGATGCCCGCCGGCGTCCCGGTCGCCACGGTCTCGGTCGCGGGCGCCCGCAACGCCGGGCTGCTCGCGGTGCGGATCCTCGCCGCCGCGGACGAGCGGCTGCGGGCCCGGATGACCGAGTTCCAGGCCACGCTCGCCGAGACGGCGCGGGCGAAGGACGCGACCCTGCAGGCCCTGCTCGGCGGCTGACCCAGGCTCAGGCGGCGGCGAGGCGGGGCCACTCGACCGCGGGGCACCGGTCCATCACGACGTCCAGCCCCGCGGCCCCCGCCCGGGCGGCGGCCGCCTCGTCGATCACACCGAGCTGCAGCCACAGCGCCCGCGCGCCGATGCGGACCGCCTCGTCCGCGTGCCGCCCCGCGAGCTCGGGCCGGCGGAACACGTCCACCACGTCGACCGGGAACGGGATGTCGAGCAGCGACGGGTAGCTGCGCTCGCCGAGCACTTCCGGGTCCGTCGGGTGCACCGGCACGATCCGCTTGCCGAGGGACTGGAGGAACGCGGCGACCCGGTAAGCCGGCCGGTCCGGCGAGTTGCCCAGGCCGACCACCGCCCAGGTCGCGGTCTCGTGCAGCACGCGGCGGATCACGTCGGGATCGGCGTACGTCATGGCACGGTCATACCCACGCGCGCCGCCGGTGTGCGGCTACTGCCGCCCCAGCGCCCGGTAGGTCCAGGCGGCGTCGCGCCAGCGGTCCGGGTCGAGCGCGTTGCGGCCGTCGACGATGCGCCGGCCCCGCACCACCGGGTCGAGCACGGCCGGATCCATGTCCCGGAACTCGCGCCACTCGGTCAGGTGCATCACGACGTCCGCGTCGCGGGCCGCCTCCACGGCGCTGTTCGCGTAGGTCAGGTCGGGGTGCAGCCGGCGCGCGTTGTCCATCGCGGCCGGGTCGTAGACGACCACGGACGCGCCCTCGCGCTGGATCGTCTCCGCCACGTCGAGCGCGGGCGAGTCGCGGATGTCGTCGGAGTTGGGCTTGAACGCCGCCCCCAGCACCGCCACCCGCTTGCCGGCGAACGACCCGTCGACCTGCTCCCGGGCCAGGTCGACCATGCGTGCCCGGCGCCGCATGTTGATCGCGTCGATGTCGCGGAGGAACGTCAGCGCCTGGTCGACCCCGAGCTCGCCGGCGCGGGCCATGAAC
>DATGDX010000432.1:0-10317 GCA_035310665.1 Mycobacteriales bacterium
GACCAGGTGTTCGACGTGCACGCCCTGCGTCCGGTCGCGGTGAACGGCGAGCACGTCGAAGCGCACCTCGCGGGCGCGGTGGTCCGGGTGGGTGCGCAGCCACTCGGCGGCGAGCCGGCGCAGCCGGCTCGCCTTCTCCGCAGTGATCGCCTCCGCGGGGCTGCCGTAGCCGGGACCGGAGCGGATCTTCACCTCGACGACGACGAGCACGTCACCGTCGCGCGCCACCACGTCGATCTCGCCGTACCGACACCGCCAGTTGCTTTCGACGACGACCAGCCCCGCACGGCGCAGGTGGGCCACCGCCACCTGCTCCCCGAACCTCCCAACCGCCTGGCGCACCCGCATCCCCTACCACCCCCACGCCAGGGTGGCCGCGGGCAGCGGAACTGAGGCGCGGGCCCGCGCGCGTGGGGACAGCGGCGGCGCGTCGGGCGCGGGTGTGGAAACGAGGGCGCGGCGCCGTCGTCACCCTCGGCGTCGCCGGCGCGGATGCGGTCAGCGCGGGCGGGTGTCGACCTCGCCGTCCGGCTTGCCCGTCGGCGGCAGCGAGGTGTTCGCGTTCGTCAGCAGCGTCACGGGCTCGGTCTCCTCCGAGGTCCCCTGCGCCGCGTGCACCGCGGGAGCGTTGACCCCGACCCCGGCGACGTCGCCGGGGGCGGGAACCCCCGCGCCGACGAAGGGCGCGGCCGCCGGGCGCGGCTCGCGCTGGCGCTCCTCCCCAGTCACCTCGTTGGTGTCGGCCACCCGGGAGCCCGGCTCCCCCCCTCGGTCTCCCGTCGGCGGCATCGGGTCCGCCTTGCCCTGGTTCGCTGCGGGAACGCCCGGCGCGTCCGGGCTGACGCGGTCGTCGATGCGCGCGGGCTCGTCGGCACTGGTGCGCGGGTCCCGCTGCGGGGTCTGCTCCGAGGTCACGGTCGCCTCCTCAACGTTGGCCCCCGTCACCTACCCGGTGAAGCCCGGTCGCTCCCCCGGCAGCGTCAGGTCGGCCTTCGCCAGCTCCTCGACGTTGACGTCCTTGAACGTCATCACCCGGACGTTCTTCACGAACCGAGCGGGCCGGTACATGTCCCACACCCAGGCGTCCTGCATGGTCAGTTCGAAGAAGACCTCGCCGCCGACCTCCCGCACCTGCACGTCGACCGAGTTGGTGAGGTAGAAGCGCCGCTCGGTCTCGACGACGTAGGAGAACAGCCCGACCACGTCGCGGTACTCACGGTAGAGCTGGAGCTCCGCCTCGGTCTCGTACTTCTCGAGGTCCTCGGCACTCACGGTCGCACTCCCCGACTCGCTCGGTGTCCGGCCTTCACGCGATCCCCACGCCGACGCCGTCGAGCGCCGGCCCGGGCGCCACCACCTGTGACACCACCGCATTGTCCTCCAGGATCTGCCCGCCCGCGGCGCGCGCCACGTTCACGTACGACATGCGGTGCTCGGCACACGGCCCGTGCGCCTCGAGCGCGGCGGCGTGCCCCGGCGTGACGTACCCCTTGTGCGCCGCGAAGCCGTACGCCGGGAAGGCCTCGTCCAGCCGGGTCATGAGCCGATCCCGGGTGACCTTGGCGACCACCGACGCGGCGGCGACGCACGCGGCGATCCGGTCCCCCTTCCACAACGCGAGCGAGGGCGCGGGCAGGCCGCGCACCGGGAAGCCGTCGGTGAGGACGTACGCCGGCGGCACGGCGAGGCGCGCGAGCGCGCGGCGCATCGCCGCGACGTTGCAGACGTGCAGCCCGCACCGGTCGATCTCCGCGGCGGGCACGGTGACGACGGCCCAGGCCACCGCGTTCCGCACCACCCGCGCGTAGACGTCCTCGCGCGCCTCGGGGGTGAGCAGCTTCGAATCGGCGAGCCCCGCGATCTCGGCGCGCCGGCCGGGCGGCAACGCGACCGCGGCGACGACCAGCGGCCCGGCGCACGCTCCCCGGCCGGCTTCGTCGGCGCCGGCCACCGGCGCGAACCCGGACCGCGCGAGGGCACGCTCGAACCCGTAGAGGCCGGCGTCGCGCCGGACCGCGACCGCGCGCGGCAACAGGATCACGCGAGTCTCCGCGGGACGGGGCGGGTGAGCGGACCGTCTGTGGGCGAGCCTACGAGCGGCACGGCCACCTGTCAGGGCCGGCGCTCCGACAACGAGCGCTGCGGGAACCGGCGCTCGGAGAAGGTGGCCGGAACGCGGAGGCCGCCGATCCGGTCCGGGGGCCAGACCACGACGAACGCCCGACCGATCACCTTGTCCGCGGGGACGGTCCCGATCCCGGGATCGGCGAGGTGCGCGCGCGAGTCGGCGGACATCGAGCGGTGGTCGCCCATCACCCACAGCCGACCCGGGGGAACGGCGATCGGACCGAAGGCCTCGTCCGAGGGCCGGTCGCCCGGGTAGAGGTAGGGCTCGTCCAAGGGCGTGTCGTTGACCACGACCCGGCCCTGGGGATCGCAGCAGAGGACGCGGTCCCCAGGGATCCCGACGACGCGCTTGATGAAGTCGCGCTCGCCGGACGGGGCGGCCCCGAGCGCGCTGCCGACCGCACGCAGGACGCGCTGGAGCGGGTTCGTGGGCTCGGAGACGGCAACCTCGGGGGTGAACGAGTCGAGGCCGTTGAACACGACGATCTCACCGCGGTGGATGTCCCGGAACCGGTAGACCAGCTTGTTGACCAGGACGCGGTCACCGACCTGGAGCGTGTTCTCCATCGAGCCGGACGGGATGTAGAAGGCCTGGACGAGGAACGCCTTGATGAGCAGGGCCAGCACCAGCGCGACGAGGATGAGCACCGGCAGCTCGCGGAGGAACGATCCGTGTCGCCGCGTCGGCTCCTCGGCGGGCTCCTGTGCCGACTCCTGGCTCGCCGTGGCTCCCGTGCCATCCGTCGGCGGCGCGTCCGGGCCGGGAGCCGGCGGAGCGTCCGCGGCCGGGTGCGGCTCGGGGGCCGGACGCGACGGAGGGTCGTCGTCGCTCATCGCGTCGGTCATCCCACTCGTCCCGGTTCCATGGTCGTCGTCAGCGCGCGGGCTCACGGTGCGGCCCGCGAACCGGGGACGGGCGCGGGGGGGAGAAGCGGAGTCACGAGGTGGCGGACGGCGTGCGGCGTTCTTTGATCTTGGCTGCCTTGCCCCGAAGGTTCCGCAGGTAGTACAGCTTCGCCCGCCGGACGTGACCCCGGGTCACCACCTCGATCTTGTCGATCACCGGCGTGTGAACGGGGAACGTCCGCTCGACCCCGACCCCGAAGCTCACCTTCCGGACGGTGAAGGTCTCGCGGACGCCGCCGCCGGAGCGGCGGATCACGACTCCCTGGAACACCTGGATCCGGGAGCGGTTGCCCTCGACCACGCGGACGTGGACCTTGAGCGTGTCACCGGGCCGGAAGTCGGGGATGTCGTGGCGCAGCGACTTCGCGTCGAGGGCGTCAAGGGTGTGCATCGCTCGCTTCCTCGTCCGGCCGGCGCGCAAGCAGGGTCGCGGGCTGCGGCTGCTGTCCGGACCGCTCCGACGCCGGCACGCGCCACGCCGGACGGGCTCGCGCCCCGCGGTCACTGGGACCCCTACTGTGCCACATCCTCGAGATCGGCCACATCTTCAGGGCGTCACGGCGGGTCGGAGGAGGGTAGCTCCGAGGAGCGCGGCGCCCTCTCGCGCTCCAGGGCGGCGAAGCCGGCGTCTCCCAGCACCTCCCGCAGCACGTCACGGTCGTCCCCGTCGAGCCGCGCGGGGTCGATGCGGGGAAGCAGGTCGGGGCGGTTGACGGCGGTACGCCGCAGCGCCTCGCGGCGCCGCCACCGGGCCACGGCCCCGTGGTCCCCGGAGCGCAGGACGGCCGGGACCTCGAGGCCGCGCCACGTGGGCGGGCGGGTGTAGAGGGGGCCTTCGAGCAGCCCCGCCATGGAGCCGGGAGCGAAGGAGTCGTCGCCCAACGACGCCACATTCCCGACGACCCCGGGGAGGAGGCGGGTGACCGCCTCGACGACGACGAGCACGGCGACCTCACCGCCCGCGAGCACGTAATCCCCGATCGACACCTCGTCGACCGGCATCCGCCGGCCCGCGTCGACGAGGACGCGGGCGTCGATCCCCTCGTAGCGCCCGCAAGCGAACACGAGCCACGGCTCCCGGGCGAGGGCCCCGGCGTACTCCTGGGTGAACCGCCGCCCGGCGGGCGTGGGAACCACCAGGCGCGGCGGCGCGCCGGGCGCCGCCGCAATCGTGTCGAGCGCGGCGCCCCACGGCTCCGGCTTCATCACCATCCCGGGCCCACCGCCGAACGGCGCGTCGTCGACGGTGCGGTGCGGGTCGGCGGTCCAGGACCGCAGATCGTGGACCCGAACGTCGAGGATCCCCCGCTCGACGGCCTTGCCCACCAGGGACAGGCGCAGGGGGGCGAGGTACTCGGGGAAGATCGTGACCACGTCGACCCGCACGGGTCACCTCGGCGGCCGGGGACGTCCCGCGGGCAGGTCGACGAGCCCCGGTGGTGGATCGAGGACGAGCCTCCGCCCGGCGAGGTCGACCTCGGGCACGATCGCGGAGACGAACGGGACGAGCAGCTCCCCGCCGTCAGCCTGGTGGACGACGAGCAGGTCCTGGCCCGCGGGGTGCAAGACGTCGGTGACCTCGCCGAGGACGCCCCCCGCACGGTCCACCGCCGCCAGGCCGACCAGCTCGTGGTCCCAGAACTCGTCGGGATCGTCGAGGGGCGGCACGTCCGCGGAGTCCGCGAGGAGCAGGGTCCCGCGGAGGGCCTGCGCGGCCGTGCGGTCGGCGACCCCGGCGAACGCCACGAGCAGCCGGCCGGAGTGCCAGCGGGCCCCGCAGACCGTGAGCGGCCCGACCGCGTCCGGATCGGTGGCGAGCAAGCTTCCGGCGGCGAACCGAATCTCCGGCGCGTCGGTTCGGACCTCGACGGCGACCTCGCCGAGGACCCCGTGAGCGCGACCCACGCGCCCGACGACCACGCGCACGAGGGGTCCGGTCAACCGGTCCCGTGCGCGTCGACGAAGTCGACGCGCACGCCGCGACCCCCCAACGCCGTCACCACGGTGCGCAGGGCGGTGGCCGTGCGGCCGTTGCGACCGATCACCTTGCCGAGGTCGTCCGAGTGGACACGGACCTCGAGCAGCCGCCCCCGGCGCTGGCGGCGGGGGGCGACGTGGACGTCGTCCGGGTGCGCGACGATCCCGCGCACGAGGTGCTCGACGGCTTCCTCGAGCACCTACGCCTCGGCGGGCCGGTCGCCGGGCCCGTGACCCGTCGGCCCCGCGAGCCCCGTCTCGGCGGCCCCCGGCTCCGAGGCCCCCGTGTCGCTACCCCCCGTCGCGGCAGCCGCCCCGCTCTTCGTGCCTTCCGTTCTCGTGCCCCGCGGCGCGCCCGCCTGCGCCGCGCCGAGACCCACGGCCTCCCTCGCCGCCGTCTCGAACACGGCCCGCTGGTCTGTCTTGCGCGGCTTGGTCTTCAGCGCATCCTCCGGAACCGGCTCCCCGACGTGCCGCTGCCAGTCACCGGTCAGCCGGAGGATCGCCTTGACCGGCTCCGTCGGCTGCGCGCCCACCGACAGCCAGTACTGCACCCGGTCGGAGTCGACCTCGATGTAGCTGGGGTCCTCCTTGGGGTGGTACTTGCCGATCATCTCGATCGCGCGGCCGTCCCGCTTCGTGCGCGCGTCCGCTACGACGATGCGGTAATGCGGTGAGCGGATCTTGCCGAGGCGCATGAGACGAATCTTGGTTGCCACGACGGTTCGTTGCTCCAGGGGGTCGACGGGAAGACACCGCGGGCGTGGATCAGACGCCGCCGGCGCAGTGCCCGCGCGCGACGGTGTCAGGCCGCGCGCGGCAGGAAGTCGCGTGTGATTGAGTCGCTAGGGATTCTGCCAGACGCGGCTGCTGCCGGCGCCACCGCCGTCACCGATCAGCCGTCACCGATCAGCCGTCACCGGTCACCAGTCACCGATCGGACGGCGGCAGCTTCAGCCGGCCGAGGTCGGGGATCTGGACGCCCGGCGGGAGGGCCCCCGGGGTCGGGAAGCCACCGCCCGGAGGCAGTCCGCCGGGGCCGCCGGGGCCGCCGACAAGTCCTCCGCCGCGTCCGATCCCGAAGCCCGCCCCGGCTCGTGCCGCGCTGGCGGGGCGCCCGCCCTTGCCCTTCTTGCCCTTCTTGCCCTTCGCCTTGGCCGTCCGGCGCCGCGCTCCGGGCAACCCGAGCCCACCGCTGAGCTGCTTCATCATCCGGCGTGCCTCGAAGAACCGGTCGACGAGTTGGTTGACCTCCTGCACCGTCACGCCGGACCCGTTCGCGATCCGCAGCCGCCGCGACCCGTTGATGAGCTTCGGGTCCTGGCGTTCCCCGGGCGTCATGCTGCGGATGATCGCCGCGACGCGGTCCAGGTCGCGGTCGTCGACGGCCTCGATCTGCTCCTTGAACTGCCCCATCCCGGGCAGCATGCCGAGCAGGTTGCCGATCGGGCCCATCTTGCGGACCGCCATCAGCTGGTCGAGGAAGTCCTCCAGCGTGAAGTCGGTGCCCGTCGCGAGCTTCGCGGCCATCTGCTCGGCCTGCTCGGCGTCGAACGCCCGCTCCGCCTGTTCGATCAACGTGAGGACGTCGCCCATCCCGAGGATGCGGGAGGCCATGCGCTCGGGGTGGAAGACGTCGAAGTCGGTCAGCTTCTCGCCGGTCGAGGCGAACAGGATCGGACGACCGGTGACGTCGCGCACGGACAGGGCCGCCCCGCCCCGCGCGTCACCGTCGAGCTTGGTGAGCACGACCCCGTCGAAGCCGACCCCGTCGAGGAACGCCAGCGCCGTGGTCACCGCGTCCTGGCCGATCATCGCGTCGACCACGAACAAGATCTCGTCGGGGTCCACGGCGTCGCGGATGTCCGCCGCCTGCCGCATGAGGTCGGCGTTGACGCCCAGCCGCCCGGCCGTGTCCACCACGACGATGTCGTGGCCGTAGCGTCGCGCGTGGTCGACGGAGCCGCGGGCGACCTCGACGGGATCCCCGACCCCGTTGCCCGGCGACGGGGCGAAGACGTCGACCCCGGCGCGGGCCCCGACGACCTGCAGCTGCTGGACGGCGTTCGGGCGCTGCAGGTCGGCGGCGACGAGCAGCGGCGAGGACCCCTGCTCGCGCAGCCAGTGCCCCAGCTTTCCGGCGAGCGTGGTCTTCCCGGAGCCCTGCAGGCCGGCCAGCATGATCACGGTGGGGGGGTTCTTCGCGAACCGCAGCCGGCGCGTCTCGCCGCCGAGGATGCCGATGAGCTCCTCGTTGACGATCTTCACGATCTGCTGCGCGGGGTTCAGCGCCTGAGAGACCTCCGCCCCACGCGCCCGCTCCTTCACCCGCGAGATGAAGGTCTTCACCACCGGCAGCGCGACGTCGGCCTCGAGCAGCGCGATACGGATCTCGCGCGCGGTCGCGTCGACGTCCGCGTCGGACAGCCGCCCCTTGCCGCGCAGGTTCTTGAAGACCGACTGCAACCGGTCGGACAGGGTGTCGAACATTCAGTCCTCGGAAGGCGGGCGAGCGGGGCGCGGACGCGCAGAGCCACCAAGACTAACGGCCGAACCCGCCCAACGGATTCCACTCCCCACCGGTCACAGCCCGATCAGGGAGATCACAACGCCTCACTCCGCGACGCCGGCTCCCGCTGGCCGCCCTCGCCGCCGTACGTCGCCGTGCCCGGGTCCAGCGCGGCCAGCACCGCCCGGCGGACCCGCTCGGACGCCCGCGGGTCCAGCTTGGCCCCGCGCCCGTCCGTGACGTAAAAGGCGTCGACGACCTCCGCGCCGAGCGTCGCCACCCGCGCGGCGCGCACGCAGGCCCCGCAGCCGGCGAGCGCCCCGGCGATGCGGTGCAGCAGGCCGGGCGCGTCGTGCGCGCGCACCTCGACCACGGTGGCGGACTCGGAGGCGTCGTCGAGGACGAACACCGCCGGGGGCGGCAGGCCGGGCGGCGGGCGACAGGCGCGGTCGCGGGCGGCCAGCCGCTCGCCGAGGGTGGACGCGCCGGCGAGCGCGCGGCGCAGGTCGGCGGCGAGCAGGGTGGGGTCGGGCGGCCCGCCGAACCGGGCCGCGACCCGGAAGACGGCGACGGCCTGGCCGGCGAGGGGGAACGCGTCCGCGGAGCGGACCTCGAGCCGGTGCAGCGCGAGGACGCCGGCGCTCGCGGCGAGCAGCCCGCGGCGGTCCGGGGCGACGACCGTGACCCGGTGCGGGTCGACGAGCGCGTCGGCCACGCCGCGGGCGACCAGCGCCTGCTGCTCGGCGTCGAGCGCGGGACGCGGAGGCGGCGGGGCGCCGGCGAGGCGCTCGGCGGTGCGGCGGACGAGCTCGGCGACGAGCGCGGCACGCCAGTCCGTCCACGCCGCGGGCCCGGTCGCCCGCGCGTCCGACTCGGTGAGCGCGTACAGGAGGTCGAGGGTCGTTCGGTCACCCACGGCCGCGGCGACCAGGCGGACGGTGGCCGGATCGTCGAGGTCGCGCCCGGTCGCGGTGTGCGGCAGGAGCAGGTGGTGCCGGATCAGCGCGACGAGCGTCGCGCGGTCCCCCGGCGGAAGGCCGAGGCGGCGCCCGACCCGCTCGGTGAGCGCCGCGCCGGCGGCCGCGTGGTCGCCGCCGGCGGCGCCCTTGCCGAGATCGTGCAGGAGGGCCGCGAGCAGCAGCAGGTCCGGTCGGTCGACGCGTCGGGCGAGCAGCCCCGCCTGCGCGGCGGCCTCGACGAGGTGGCGGTCCACGGTGAACCGGTGGACGGGGCTGCGTTGCGGCCGGTTGCGCACCGTGTGCCACTCCGGGACCACCGGCTCCCAGAGGCCGGCCTGGTCCAGCGCCTCGACGACGGGGACGAGGGCGGGCCCGGCGCCGAGCAGGGTCACCAGGGCGTCGCGGGCCTCCTCCGGCCACGGCTCCGGGAGCGGGGGGGATTCGGCGCGGAGCCGGGTCAACGTGTGCGGGGCGAAGGCGAGGCCGGCCTGGGCGGCGGCCGCGGCGGCGCGCAGGACGAGCACGGGATCCGTCGCGGGGGCGGCGTCGCGGGCCAACACGATCTCACCGTCGTGCGCGACGACGCCCGCGGCGAGGGGGCGCCGGGAGGCGCGTCGCCGCCCGGCGCCCCGGGGTTCGACCGCACGCAGGGCCTGCCGGAACGCGACGTCGACGGCGTACGCGATCGTGCGTCCCGCGCCGGCCACCTCCGCGAGCAGGGCGTCGGCGTCGGCGAGCCCGACCGCGGCCGCGACGGCCGACTGCTCCTGGTGCACCAGCCGGTCGGACCCGCGCGCGGTGATCCGGTGCAGGGCGGTGCGGACGTCGAGCAGCCGAGCGGCCGCGGCGCGCACCGGGGCGCCGGGGCCGGGAGCGAGCCACGCGGCGGCCAGCGCGCGCAGCACGCCCATGTCGCGCAGGCCCCCGCGCGCCTCCTTCAGGTCCGGCTCGACGAGGAACGCGAGCTCGTCCGCCCGATCCCAGCGGGCACGGACCGCGGCGACGAGGTCGGGCAGCCGGCGGGGCGCGGAGGCCCGCCACTCGGTGAGCAGCCGGCGGCGCAGCTCCTCGGTGAGCGCGCGGTCCCCCGCGACGTGGCGGGCGTCGAGCAGGCCGAGCGCGGCCCGCAGGTCGCCGGCGGCGACCGCGGCGGTCTCCGCGACCGTGCGGACCGCGTGGTCGAGCGGGACCCCCGAGTCCCACAGGGGGTACCACACCCGTTCGGCGAGCGCCGCGACGTCGCGGCGGTCCCGGTGGACGAGCAGCACGTCCAGGTCGCTGCCCGGCGTGAGCTCCCGCCGCCCGTACCCGCCCACCGCGACCAGCGCGACGTCCGGCTCGGAACCCGACTCGCCGCCGAGCAGGGCGGCCAGGAAGCGGTCGGCGCTGTCGCTGAGCGCGGCGCGCACGGTGGCCCCGGCGAGCTCACCCCGGGCCAGCACCTCCCGTCGCGCGCCGCGCAGCTCGCTCATCGCGATGCGACCGGGGTCCGAGATGCGACCGGGGTCCGAGAAGCGACCCGGGTCCGAGAAGCGACCGGGGTCACAGCGCGTCCGGCCCGCGCTCGCCGGTGCGCACCCGGACCACCTCCTCCACCCGGACGACCCACACCTTGCCGTCGCCGATGCTGCCGGTGTGCGCCGCCTTGACCACGACCTCGACCACGTCCACGGCGTCGGCGTCGTCGACGAGCACGTCGACGCGCAGCTTGGGCACGAAGTCCACGGCGTACTCCGCGCCGCGGTAGACCTCGGTGTGCCCGCGCTGCCGCCCGTGCCCCTGCACCTCGGTGACCGTCATCCCGTGCACGCCGAAGGTCTCCAGCGCGGCCTTCACGTC
>DATGDX010000433.1:0-2719 GCA_035310665.1 Mycobacteriales bacterium
CGCTCGACGTCGGGCTGCCCCCCGGCGGCGTCCCGAACGCCCTCAACGCCGTCGCCCTGACCGCGTTCCTGGTGCTACTCGCCGGCATCGTCGTGCTGGCGTTGACGGCTGCCCGCCGCCCGCGGCTGCCGCAGGTGATGCTCCTCACCCTCGCCGCGTTCCTGCTGACGAACAAGGTGTACTCGCCGCAGTACGTCGTGTGGCTCCTGCCGCTCGTCGCCCTCGCCCGGCCGCGGTGGCGGGAGTTCCTCGCCTGGCAGGCCGCGGAGATCCTCTACTTCCTCGGCATCTGGTTCTACCTGCTCGGGGTCACCGAGCAGGGCAAGGGGCTTCCCGCGGAGCTGTACTTCCTCGCGCTGTTCCTGCGCGCCGGGGCGGTGGCCGCCCTCGCCGGGGTCGTGGTGCGCGACCTGCGTCGGCCCGAATCTGACGTGGTGCGAGCGGGTGGGGTGGACGACCCGGCGGGCGGGGTGCTCGACGGGGCCGCGGACCGCTTCACCCTGCGTCGTACCCTCCCGACTGGCGCCTCCGCGAGCGGGTGAAGGGGGGCGCGCGCTTCTCACCCGCCCAGGCGCTCGCGCAGGAACGCGATGTCCGCGGCCTGTTCCGACGCGCCGCCGGGGGTTTCGCAGATCACCGGTGCCCCGGCGGCCTGGACCACGGCGACGATGAGGTCCGGGTCGATCCGGCCGGCCCCGAGGTTCTCGTGCCGGTCGCGCCGGGAGTCGAAGTCGTCCTTCGAGTCGTTGCAGTGCACCAGGTCGACGCGGCCCGTGATGGCCTTGACTCGGTCGACGAGGCCGAGCAGGTCCTCGCCGCCCGCGTGCGCGTGGCAGGTGTCGAGGCACAGGCCGACGTTCGGAAACCCGCCGATCGCGTCCCACAGCCGGGCGAGCGCGTCGAGCCGCCGCGCGAGGGCGTGGTCGCCGCCCGCGGTGTTCTCGATGAGCACCGGCAGCGGGGGCTGCCACCGCTCGAACGTCTTGCGCCAGTTGTCGATGCCGGTCGCGAGCTCGGCGGCCCGTGCGACGTGACCGGCGTGGACGACGAGCCCCGCGGCGCCGATCGAGGCCGCCACGTCGGCGTGGCGGGCGAGCAGCTTGCGTGAGGGGATGCGGATGCGGTTGTTGGTCGAGGCAATGTTCATGACGTACGGCGCGTGCACGTAGCGCACCACCCCGGCGGCGCGCAGCGTCTCGGCGTCAGGCCGATGCGGCGGGTCCCTCCAGTCCTGCGGGTCGCCGACGAAGAACTGCACGAGATCGGCTCGCCGCGCGGCCGCCGCACCGAGCGGGTCCGCCCCGTCGACATGCGCACCGATGAGCAGCATGGTGGGTGAGCCTAGGAGGCGCACGAATCGTCAAACCGGGCGGTCGCGCCGGTCCGTCGGGTGTTTCGATTGCGCGTGTGATCGGCTGCGGGGAGCGGTCAGACCCACCCGCCGTGCGCCATGCCCAGCATCACGCCGACGAACGACAGCCCCATTCCGGTCACGGTGAGGAACCGCTCGGGCGTCGACTCGGACGTCAACTGGTTGTAGAGGCCGGCGGCTAGCCCCGCAGCGCCGACCCAGGCACCGATGACGTGCAGACCGGGCGACAGCCCGGACAACGCGGCCACGAGGCCGAGCACGAGCGTGAGCACGGCGATCGCGTCGTGCAGCGGGTGTCGCTCGACCGGGGGGACGTGCACGTGGGGCATCGACAGCGAGTGGGGCATGAGGAACACCTCCTGCCTGGACCGAGCCACCGACCGGGCGTGGCCGGTCGGGAACGACCCCGGACAGGGTGCGCCGCTCCGCCCGCGCTGACAAGGGCCGCCCGGCACCCATCGAGTTCCGTCAGGGTCCGTCGGGTCCGTCGGGCCCGCTGGTAGCCTGGCCTCCGCGTCGTCGTGACGCGTTCGCCCTCCTGCCACGGACCGACCGTGGCCGCCCAGTCCGAAGGAGGTGGAGTTCGGCGTGCGCCGCTACGAGTTGATGGTCATCCTCGACCCCGACCTGGAAGAGCGCGCCGTCCCGCCGTCGCTCGACCAGTTCCTCGCGGTCGTCCGCAACGCGGGCGGCAGCGTCGAGAAGGTCGACGTGTGGGGCCGGCGACGGCTGGCCTACGAGCTCGCGCACAAGACGGAGGGGGTCTACGCCGTCGTCGATCTGCGGGCGGAGCCCGCCGCGGTCCAGGAGCTCGACCGGCAACTGAAGCTCAGCGAGGCGGTGCTGCGGACGAAGGTGCTGCGCCTCGACGGCCGCTGACCGCGGCTGACCGAAAAGGAGCGAACGGTTCATGGCAGGCGAGACGCTCATCACGATCGTCGGGAACATCACCAACGACCCGGAGCTGCGGTTCACCCCGAGCGGGGCCGCGGTCGCGAACTTCACGGTCGCGTCGACTCCGCGCACGTTCGACCGGCAGGCAAACGAGTGGAAGGACGGCGAGACGCTCTTCCTTCGCTGCAGCATCTGGCGCGAGGCCGCGGAGAACGTCGCGGAGTCGCTTCAGCGCGGCATGCGCGTGATCGTCACTGGGCGGCTCAAATCACGCAGCTTCGAGACCAAGGAGGGGGAGCGGCGCACCGTCATCGAGCTGGACGTCGACGAGGTCGGCCCCTCGCTGCGCTACGCGACCGCGAAGGTGACCAAGGCCAGCCGAGGGGGAGGGTTCGGTGCGGCGGCGGCCGCCACGACCGCCGCGGGGACGTCCGGCGGTTATGCGGGCACCGG
>DATGDX010000434.1:0-7979 GCA_035310665.1 Mycobacteriales bacterium
GCCACGAAGACCCGACCCGCGTCGGGCTGCCGGGCCCGTTGCGCGGCGTCGAAGTGCTCCCAGCACGTCGTCACGAACAGCAGGTCGCGCCCGGGGCCGCCGAACCAGCTGCAGGTGGGCTGGGTCACCGGAAGGCGTACCTGGGCGACCTCCCGCCCGCCCGGGGTGTAGCGGCGGACCGCCCCGGCGCCGTACACCGCCACCCACAGGTGCCCGTCGTCGTCGACCGCGAGCCCGTCCGGGCTGCCGTCGTCCGCCTCGAGCCGCACGAGCGTGCGCCTGCCCGAGACCTCGCCACGCTCGACGTCGAAGTCGAACGCGTCGACGGTCCTGGGGCCACCGGCCGGCCGACGGCGTACGACGCGACCGTGGTCAGCGCGGGCCCGTCGGGGCGGGCGCGGTAGAGGCGCCCCGCGAGGATGTCCACCCACAGCAGCTCCTGGCGCGCACCGTCCCAGCGGGCGCCCTCACCGAGCTCACCGGACTCCTGGGACACCGGGACCGCATCGAACGCGTCCATGGCTCTGCCGTACCCCCGGCGATGGCCGTCCCCCCGGGATGGCCGGACCCGCGTGATAGGAGTTCGCCATGCCCCTGCGCCGTGATCTCGTCGTCTTCCCCGCCGCGGTCGTCGCGACCGCGGTCGCCGGCGGCCTCGCCAGCGACCCCGGCTCCGACTGGTACCGCGACCTCGACAAGCCCCCCTGGCAGCCCCCGGGCGCCGTGTTCGGCCCGGTGTGGACCGCGCTCTACGCCACCATCGCGGTCGCGGGGGTCGACGGGTGGCGCCGGCTGCCGCAGGCCCGCCGCCGCCGGTTCGCGACGACGTACGCCGCCAACCTCGTCCTCAACGCCGGCTGGAGCTGGTTGTTCTTCCGGGCGCACCGGCCGACCCTCGCCGCGGTCGAGGCCTTCGTGCTGTTCGCGAGCACCCTCGAGCTGATCCGCCAGCTGCGGCCGCACTCGCCCCGGGCGGCGATCACGCTGGTGCCCTACGCGGGCTGGGTCGCGTTCGCCACCGTGCTCACCACCGAGATCGCCCGGCGCAACGCGTGAACGAGTTCGGCTCGGAGGGGCTGGTCTTCGACGTGCGGGACCGCGGCCCGGCCGACGGGGCGCCCGTCGTGCTGTTGCACGGCTTCCCGCAGGACGCGACGTCCTGGGACGAGCTCGCCGGCCGGCTCGCGGACGCGGGCTACCGCACGCTGGCGCCCGACCAGCGGGGCTACTCGCCGCGGGCGCGGCCGCGCGGGCGCGCGGCCTACGCGATGCCGCACCTGACCGGCGACGTGCTCGCCCTGCTCGACGCCGCCGGGCTGGACAGCGCGCACGTGATCGGGCACGACTGGGGCGGTGCGGTGGCCTGGGCGCTCGGGGCCCGCCACCCGGACCGGGTGCGCACGATCACCGCGCTTTCCACACCGCACCCCTCCGCGCTCGGGCGCGCGGTCCTGCGCGGCGGGCAGGCGCTGCGGTCGTGGTACATGGGGCTGTTCCAGCTGCCGTGGCTGCCCGAGCGGATGCAGCTCGCGCGCGGCGGCGCGCCGCTGCGGTTGTGGCTGGAGCGCAGCGGATTGCCGGCGTCGTACGCCGCCCACTACGCGGCCAGGATGGCCGAGCCGCGCGCGCTGCCCTCGGCGCTGATGTGGTACCGCGCGTTCCCGCTCGTGCTCCGCGCACCGATCGGGCGGGTCGGCGTCCCCACGCTCTACGTGTGGGGCGACCGCGACCCGGCGCTGGGGCGTGCGGCCGCCGAGCGGACGCGGGAGTTCGTCGACGGTCCGTACCGCTTCGAGGTCCTGCCCGGGGCCGGGCACTGGTTGCTGGAGACCGCGGCGTGGCAGGTCGGGGATTTCGTGCTCGCGCACCTGGCCGGCGCCGAGCGCTCCGGCTAGCGGGCCTGGATCACGAGCACCGCGAGGTCGTCGCGCAGCGGCGAGCGCCCGAACCGGCGGACCTCCGACTCCAGCGCGTCCGCCACCGCCTGCGGCGGAACGCGCGCGCACGAGCCGAGCAGGCGCAGCAGCCGCTCCTCGCCGAACATCACCCCGTCGTCGTCCCGTCGTTCGGTCAGACCATCGGTGTAGAACACGAGGGAGTCGCCCGGCTGCAGGGTCAGGCGGGTCTCGGGCAGGTCGAGGTCGTCCACGACGCCCACCAGCGTCCCGAGCTCGCCGGCGAACCGGGCCGCGCCGGTGGCCGGGACGAGCAGCGGGGGCGGGTGCCCGGCCGAGACCATCCGGACCTCGAGCGCGGCCGGCAGGACCGTGACGTGCGCCGCGGCGAGCGTGCAGAACGGGCCGCCCTCCCCCTGGTCCAGGAGGAGCCGATTGAGCCGGCGGAGGACGTCGGACAGGCGGGTCTCGTCCGGGCGGGTGTCGTCGGGGGCCAGCAGCCGGAACGCGCTGCGCGCGAGCCCCGTGACCGCGGCGGCGTCCGCGCCCTTGCCGCACACGTCTCCCACGGCGAGCGCCCAGCGTCGTTCGCCGAGGGGGACGACGTCGTAGAAGTCGCCGCCGACGACGTTGCCCTCGCCGGCCGCGGCGTACGACGCGCCGAACTCGACCCCGTCCACGGCGGGCAGCCCGGGCGGCAGCAGGTTGCGCTGCAGGGCGCGGGCGGTGTCGGCCACCTCCTCGTACAGCCGCGCGTTGTCCACCGCGAGCGCCGCGCGCCGGGTAAGATCCTCCGCCAGCGCCGCGTCGTCGGCGGCGAACGACGGCGGGCCCAACCGCACCAGGCACAGGTCACCGAGCACGCGTCCGCGTGCCACCAGGGGCACGGTGAGCGTGTCGCCCGATGGCCCGACCGCCGGGAGGCCGGTGAGCCCACCCTGCTGCGTCAGCGTCCGGCGCAGCCGAGCACCGCGCGCCTCGTCGGTGTCGGCCAGCGCGACCAGCCGCCGCTGCCCGTGCTGGTCGAACAGCTGGACGACCGCGGTGGTCGCCAGGCGGGGAACGCACAGCTGCACGAGCATCGCGAGCGTGTGGTCGGTGTCGAAGGTGCCCGCCAGCAGGTCGCTCGCCTCGGCGAGGAAGGCGAGAAACCCGCGGCGCCGTTGCTCCGCCTCGCATAGCCGTCGGCTGCGGATCAGGACGGCCATCCGCTCGGCGACGAGCCGGGCGAGCGCCACGTCGTCCTCGCCGAACGCATCGGGGGGCGGCGCGGCGAGCTCGACGCAGCCGAGCAGCGCCGCGTCCAGCCGGATCGGGACGGCGAGGGCGCTGCGCAGGCCGCTCCGCGGGAGCCACGGCGGGAACGGGCCGGACGCTGCCGCGAGATCCGTGACGAGGATCGGCCGCCCGTCCGCCAGCCGCCGCCGGTCCCAGCCGAAGTCGGGGTGCCCCGGGCCGGGCCCTCGACCCACCACCTGCCGCCACTCGCCGTCCGGCGTCACGGTCCACACCCGCAGCGCGTCGGCACCGAGCGCCTCCCCGAGCCGCGTGGCGATCTCCCCCAGGAGTTCGTCGATGCGCAGGCACCGCTCGACACGGTCCGGAAGCCGGGTCAGCCACGACAGGTCGCGGCGCGGGGGGCGGTCGCGGTGCGCGGTCGTGCCCGCGCCGCCACCGTCGCCGCGGGCGAGGCGCCGAGGTCGAACCAGACGCTCTTGGTGGTCGGTGTGTGGACGATCCCCCACCGGGTGGCGAGGGCCGAGAGCAGGGGGATGCCCCGACCCCCCTCGCGGAGCAGTACCTCGTCGTGATCGCTGTTGGCGGCGGCCTGGGGAACCGTCCGCACGATGCTGTCCCCGCCCGGCGCGCAGTCGGTCACCGTGATCGTGACGGCCTGCGGCCCGGGGGCGACGTCGACGGTCGTGGTCGTGCCGGCGTGCAGGACCGAGTTGGTGACGAGCTCGGTCGTCAGCAGGAGCGCGACGTCGAGGACGTCCTCGCGCCCGGCCTCCTCCAGCACGGCTCGGACGTGGCGTCTGGCTGCTGCGGGCGACCGCTCGTCCGCGGGCAGCACCACGTCGGCCTGCGGGGCTGGGCTCACCTGCGCCTCCCGCTCCGTCCGCAGCAGGGCCGGTAGCAACGTTTCGTGAATGAGCGAAGACCTACGGTAACATACGAGCGGTTCGCGTGAACCGGCGGGAAGGGACGAGGACCTCCCCATGCCTATCGATGCTCCCGCTCCTTCCGGTGCCGACACCGGGTCGCCCTCCGGTGGTCCGGGCGACGGTGGGCCGGCCGACCCGTGCGGCGGTGGTGGTGCCGGCGCGCGCGGGGACCACGAGTCCGCCCTGCGGCTGTTGCTCGCCGGTCTCACCGCCATGCGCGACGGCGATTTTTCGGTCCGCCTGCCCGTCGGCGACGGGTTGGTGGGCCAGGTCGCGGACCGGTTCAACGAGGTCGCGACGCTGCACAACCGGCGCACCCGGGAGCTGGTCCGGGTCAGCCGGGTGATCGGCCGGGAGGGGCGGATGACCGCCCGGCTCGACGAGATCGACGCGACCGGCGAGTGGGGCGCGGCCGCGGAGGCGGTCAACTCGCTCATCGACGACTTGGTCCGCCCGACGACCGAGGTGTCGCGGGTCATCGCCGCGGTCGCCGAGGGTGACCTCACCCAGCACATGGCACTCGAGATCGCCGGGCAACCGGTGAAGGGCGAGTACCTGCGGATCGGCCAGACCGTGAACACGATGGTCGACCAGCTGTCCTCGTTCGCGGCCGAGGTGACCCGGGTGGCCCGCGAGGTCGGCACCGAGGGGAAGCTCGGCGGTCAGGCCCAGGTCAAGGGTGTCTCCGGGGTCTGGCGCGACCTGACGGAGAACGTCAACTCGATGGCCGGCGACCTCACCAGCCAGGTCCGCAACATCGCGCAGGTGACGACGGCGGTGGCGCAGGGCGACCTGGGCCAGAAGATCACGGTCGATGCCCGCGGTGAGATCCTCGAGTTGAAGAACACCGTCAACACGATGGTCGACCAGCTCTCCGCGTTCGCCGCGGAGGTGACGCGCGTGGCCCGCGAGGTCGGGACCGAGGGCCGGCTCGGCGGACAGGCCCAGGTGAAGGGCGTCTCCGGCACGTGGCGCGATCTCACCGACTCGGTCAACCAGATGGCGGGCAACCTGACCAGCCAGGTCCGCAACATCGCCCAGGTGGCGACGGCGGTCGCCCGCGGGGACCTCACGCAGCAGATCACGGTGGATGCGTACGGCGAGATCGCGGCGCTGGCCGAGACGGTGAACACGATGGTCCACCAGCTGTCGTCGTTCGCGGCCGAGGTCACGCGGGTCGCGCGGAAGGTGGGGACCGAGGGCAAGCTCGGCGGCCAGGCGGACGTGCCGGGCGTCGGGGGCACGTGGAAGGACCTGACCGACTCGGTCAACTCGATGGCCGGCAACCTCACCAGCCAGGTCCGCAACATCGCCCAGGTCGCCACCGCGGTCGCGCACGGCGACCTGAGCCAGAAGATCACGGTGGATGCGAAGGGCGAGGTCGCCGCTCTCGCGGACACGATCAACAGCCTGACCGACACGCTGCGGGTCTTCGCCGAGCAGGTCACCACCGTCGCCCGCGAGGTCGGCACCGAGGGCAAGCTCGGCGGGCAGGCCGACGTGCCCGGCGTCGCGGGGACCTGGAAGAACCTGACCGACTCGGTCAACTCGATGGCCCGGAACCTGACCGCGCAGGTGCGCGACATCGCCGCGGTGACGACGGCGGTGGCCAAGGGGGACCTGAGCCAGAAGGTCTCCGTCGACGTCGAGGGGGAGACGCTCGAGCTCAAGTCCACGATCAACACGATGGTCGACCAGCTGTCGTCGTTCGCCGACGAGGTGACCCGGGTCGCCCGCGAGGTGGGGACGGAGGGCAAGCTCGGCGGCCAGGCCCAGGTGCGCGGGGTCTCGGGCGTGTGGCGTGACCTCACGGAGAACGTCAACTTCCTGGCAGGCAACCTCACCAGCCAGGTCCGCAACATCGCCCAGGTCACGACCGCGGTCGCCCGCGGGGACCTCAGTCAGAAGATCACCGTGGACGCCCGCGGGGAGATCCTCGAGCTGAAGAGCACGGTGAACACGATGGTCGACCAGCTGAGCGCATTCGCGGCCGAGGTGACCCGGGTCGCCGGTGAGGTGGGGACGGAGGGCAAGCTCGGCGGCCAGGCGCAGGTGAAGGGGGTGTCCGGCACCTGGCGGGACCTCACCGACAACGTCAACTTCATGGCCCGCAACCTCACCGACCAGGTGCGCAACATCGCCCAGGTCGCGACCGCGGTGGCCCAGGGGGACCTCAGCCAGAAGATCACGGTGGACGCCCGCGGGGAGATCCTCGAGCTGAAGAGCACCGTGAACACGATGGTCGACCAGCTGAGCGCGTTCGCGGCCGAGGTCACCCGGGTCGCCAAGGAGGTGGGCATCGAGGGCAAGCTCGGTGGCCAGGCCGAGGTGGAGGGCGTCTCCGGGACCTGGAAGGACCTGACCCACAACGTCAACCAGTTGGCGAGCACGCTGACGACGCAGCTGCGCGCGATCGCCGAGGTGTCGACCGCGGTCACCCGAGGCGACCTCACCCGCTCCATCGCGGTCGCCGCTCAGGGCGAGGTCGCGGAGCTCAAGGACAACATCAACCAGATGATCGCCAACCTGCGGGAGACAACCGAGAAGAGCGGTCAGCAGGACTGGCTCAAGACCAATCTGGCCCGCATCGGCGGCAAGATGCAGGGCCAGCGCGACCTCCGGGCCGTGTGTCAGATGATCATGAGCGACGTGACCCCGGTCGTGGAGGCACCGGGAGGACGACGACGTCGGCGGGCGGTGCGGAGCCGAGCCCGGACGCGACGCGCAGGTAGCCGGGGGGACGTCGCGGACCCGGATCGGGCGCTTCTCGACGACGGCCTGCCCGACCCAGCAGGGGGCCTTCTTCCTGCTCGACCAGACCACCGAGACCCCGCCGTTGCAGCTGATCTCCAGTTACGGCTACACGGGGGACCCCGCGGCGTCCTTCGGTCCGGGCGACTGTTCGAGGACCAACCGCTCGGCGTCATCGAACTCGCGTCGTTCCGGGCCTTGTCCGAGGTCCACCTGGCCTTCCTCGAGCAGCTCGTCGAGACCATCGGGGTCGTCCTCAACACGATCATCGCGAACGGGCGGACGGAGGGGCTGCTGGAGCAGTGCCAGCGGCTGACGCGCGAGCTGCAGCTGCGGTCGGAGGAGCTGCAGCGCACGAACGCGGAACTGGAGGAGAAGGCGGCGCTGCTCGGCGAGCAGAACCGCAACATCGAGATCAAGAATCGCGAGATCGAGATGACGCGGCTGGGGCTCGAGGAGAAGGCGGAGCAGCTGGCGCTGGCGTCGCAGTACAAGTCGAGTTCCTCGCGAACATGAGCCACGAGCTGCGGACGGCGCTCAACAGCCTGCCCATCCTCGCGCAGCTGCTGTCCGACGATCCGGACGGCAACCTCACCCCGAAGCAGGTCGAGTTCGCGCGCACCATCCACCGGGCGGGCAGCGACCTGCTCGACCTGTCAACGACATCCTCGACCTGTCGAAGGTCGAGGCGGGCAAGATGGACGTGCGCCCGACCGCGATCGAGTTCGCCGGCATCCAGGACTACGTCGAGCAGTCCTTCCGGCTGCAGGCCGAACAGAAGGGCCTCGATTTCACGGTCGAGATGGCTCCCGGGCTGCCGGACACGCTGGTCACCGACGAGCAACGGCTGCGGCAGGTGCTCAAGAACCTGCTGTCGAACGCGATCAAGTTCACTGACTCGGGCCGGGTCACGCTGTCGATCGGGCCCGCGCCGGCGCACACGCTGTTCACGGTCCCGACCCTCGCGCAGGCTGAGCGCGTGGTGGCCTTCGGGGTCAGCGACACCGGGATCGGGGTCCCGCCGGACAAGCTCATGTCGATCTTCGAGGCGTTCCAGCAGGCGGACGGCACGACCAGCCGCAAGTACGGCGGCACCGGGCTGGGCCTGTCGATCAGCCGGGAGATCGCGCGGCTGCTCGGTGGCTCGATCGCGGTCACCAGCGAGATC
>DATGDX010000435.1:0-1960 GCA_035310665.1 Mycobacteriales bacterium
GTCGTACGGCTCGCGCAGCCCCTTCCCGTGCGGATTCTTGTAGTGGTCCAGGATGATCTCTTGGTACATCGAGTCCAGCTGCGCGCTCACCCGAAGAACCTCGTCACCTGCTCGAGCCCGGTCACCAGCGCGTCGATCTCCTCGCGCGTCGTGTAGAGGTGGAACGACGCGCGGGTCGTGGCGGGGACGCCGAAGCGCAGGCACACCGGGCGGGCGCAGTGGTGCCCGACCCGGACGGCGATGCCGAACTCGTCGAGGACCTGCCCGACGTCGTGCGGGTGGATCCCGCCGAGCGCGAAGGAGATCTGCGCGCCGCGGCTGTCGGGCGTCGTCGGCCCGATGATGCGCAGCCCGGGCACGGACGACAGCGCGTCGAGGGCGTAGGCGGTCAGCGACGCCTCGTGCGCCGCGATGTCGTCCATGCCGAGGTCGGTGAGGTAGTCGACGGCCGCGGCGAGCCCGACCGCCTGCGCGATCGGGGGGGTGCCCGCCTCGAACTTGTGCGGCACGTCGGCGTACGTCGACTCCTCCATCGTCACGGTGGCGATCATCTCGCCGCCACCGAGGAACGGTGGCATCTCCGCGAGCACCCGGTGACGCCCGACCAGCACCCCGATCCCGGTCGGGCCGCACATCTTGTGGCCGGTGAACGCCAGGACGTCGACGTCGAGGTCGGGGAACGACACCGGCGAGTGGGGCACCGACTGGGAGGCGTCGAGGACGACGAGCGCCCCCACCTCCCGCGCGCGCTGCACGATGGGCGCCACCGGGTTGACCGTGCCGAGGATGTTCGACTGGTGCACGAACGCCACGACCCTGGCGCGCTCGTTGATCAACGTGTCCCGGTCGGAGAGGTCGAGCCGCCCCTCGTCGGTGATGCGGAACCACCGCAGGGTCGCTCCGGTGCGCCGGCACACCAGCTGCCACGGGACGATGTTGGAGTGGTGCTCCATCTCGGTCACCACGACCTCGTCCCCCGGTCGGAGCGAGAACCGCGAGCCGCGCGGGCCGCTGCCGAACGCGTAGGCGACGAGGTTGAGCGCCTCGGTGGAGTTCTTCGTGAACACGACCTCGTCCCGGGCCGCGCCGACGAACCCCGCGACCGTGTCGCGCGCGCCCTCGTACAGCGCGGTCGCCTCCTCGGCGAGCGTGTGGATGCCGCGGTGCACGTTGGCGTTATGCAGCCGGTAGAACTCCTCCACGGCGTCGAGGACCGCCGTCGGCTTCTGCGCGGTCGCGCCGTTGTCGAGGTAGACGAGCGGACGGTCGTGGACCCGCCGCTCCAGCGCCGGGAAGTCCTTGCGCACCCGCTCGACGTCGTACGTCACGCCGGCGCCTCCGCCCCGGTCTCCGCCCTCAGGAACCGCTCGTAGCCCTCCTCCTCCAGCCGCGCCGACAGCTCGGGGCCGCCCTCCTCGACGATGCGCCCGCCGACGAAGACGTGCACGAAGTCGGGGGAGACGTAGCGCAGGATCCGCGTGTAGTGGGTGATGAGCAGCACGCCGGTCTCCCCGGTCGCCCGCACCCGGTTGATGCCGTCCGCGACGACTCGCAGCGCGTCGATGTCGAGCCCGGAGTCGGTCTCGTCGAGCACCGCGATGCGCGGCCGCAACAGTTCCAGCTGCAGGATCTCGTGCCGCTTCTTCTCCCCGCCCGAGAACCCCTCGTTGACGTTGCGCTCCGCGAACGCGGGGTCGATCTGCAGCCGCGCCATCGCCTCCTTGACCTCCTTCAGCCACAGCCGCAGCTTCGGGGCCTCGCCCCGGATAGCCGTCGCGGCGGTACGCAGGAAGTTGGACACGGAGACGCCCGGAACCTCGACGGGGTACTGCATGGCGAGGAACAGCCCGGCCCGGGCCCGCTCGTCGACGGGCATGGCGAGGATGTCCTCGCCGTCGAGGGTCACCGAGCCCTCGGTGACGTGGTACTTCGGGTGCCCGGCGATGGCGTAGGCCAGCGT
>DATGDX010000436.1:0-1825 GCA_035310665.1 Mycobacteriales bacterium
GGGCGGCGAGACCCGGGCGCGGCAGCTGTTGGCGCGGTGGACCGCCGGCCCGGTCGACGACTACGGCGGCGGGGGTCACGACGACCTCGCGACCGACGGGACGTCGCGCCTGTCGCCGTACCTACACTTCGGCTGCCTCTCACCGGTCGAGGTCGTTCGCCGCGCGGGGCACTCTCCCGGCGCCGCCGCCTTCGTGCGGCAACTCGCCTGGCGCGACTTCTACGCCCAGTTGCTCGCCGCCCGCCCTGGCGTGGTGCGCACCGACGTCAAGCCGCGCGGCGACCGCTGGCGCGACGACCAGCCGGCGGTGCGGGCGTGGAAGGACGGGCGAACGGGGTACCCCGTGGTCGACGCCGGGATGCGCCAGCTGCGGCGGGAGGGCTGGATGCACAACCGGGCTCGCCTGATCGTCGGCTCGTTCCTCACGAAGACGCTGTACGTCGACTGGCGCGTCGGGGCGCAGCACTTCGTCGACTGGCTCGTGGACGGCGACGTCGCGAGCAACACGATGAACTGGCAGTGGATCGCCGGCACGGGCACGGACACCCGCCCGTCGCGCGTGCTCAACCCGCTGCTGCAGGCCGCACGTTACGACTCCACGGGCGCCTACGTGCGCCGGTACGTCCCGGAGCTGCGCTCGATCGAGGGCCCCGACGTGCATGCGCCGTGGACGCTTCCGGCGGACGTGCGCCGAACCCTCGACTACCCCGCTCCGATCGTCGACCTCGCGGAGGGTCGGCGCCGCTTCCTCGCCGCGCGCAGGGGGTGAGCGCCGCCTGGCGTCACCCCTCGGCCCCACACCTCGGACGGACACGCGACTGTTCGCGTGCGACAGGATTGGCGCCCCTCTCCCTGCCATGACGCGCGTATTGGTTCGTGTCGCGCCGCCGACCTGCTGTCGATCCGCTGCCCAATGTCATCACACGGCCAGCGCAAGCTCCTCCAGTCCGCGAAGAAGCGGGCTCGGGCGCCACCGTGGGCGGTCCGCACGCAGCGCGAGGTGCGGGAACCGGCGCAGGAGAGCCGGGAGTGCGATCTGCGCTTCGAGCCGCGCCAGCGGCTCCCCGAGACAGAAGTGGGTGCCGTGCCCGAAGGCGAGGCGCCGGTTGTCGGTGCGACCGACGTCGAACTCGTCCGGCCGCGGGAACACCTCGGGGTCGCGGTCGGCCGCGCCGACCATCGCGACGACGAGGTCGTGGCGGCGTACGACGACTCCGCGCAGCTCCACGTCCTGCGTCACGGCGCCGCGTGCCGTGAGCGCTCGGGGACGAGCACGCGCAGGTAGGAGTCGATCGTGCCGGGGGCCGTGGTTTGCCGCCCCAGGTGGCGGCGGAAGTCGGGCTCGCCCCACTGGTGATGTACGGCGCCCTGCTCGGCCGGGAGCGCTCGGCATGGCTACGTGTCGAGCGAGATGCGGTTGCCCGAGCTGCGTGACCAACCGGGACACAGCACTTACCCAATGAGATCGTAAGTAGGTGGCGTGGTCAGGGGTGATGTAGCGCGAATCGGGGTCGTGGAAGAAAACGCGGATGACGGGGAGAGCCTCTGCAGCCGGTGGAGCGCGGCGAGGGCCTTGGCCTTGAGGTCGTCGGGCGCGGTGACGTCGGTGGGCGACGCGGTCGGCCTTGATGTTCTTCCAGACCCACTCGTCGCGTTGAGTTCGGGTGAGAAGCCGGGAGAAGTCCCCCCCGGCTTTGACGGACACCCGAGACTGGGCAGTGAAACCGGGGGCATTCCATCGTTCGACCGATTCGGACAGGAGGCGACGATGCCGAAGGTCATGACTCCCGAGGAGCGTGAGGCCTTCTTGGCCGGAGTGCACGTC
>DATGDX010000437.1:0-3105 GCA_035310665.1 Mycobacteriales bacterium
CGTACGCCGCCGGCGAGCGGCCGGTGAGGTGGCGCACGGTGGCGACCATCCCGCCGTGGAACTGGAAGTAGTCGTCGGAGTCGGCGATGTCGTGTTCCCGGGTGTCCTGGTTCTTCGCCGCGACCGCGATCCGGCGAAACGTGCGCTCCATGTCGCCGCGCGCCTGCCGCCCGTCGAGCCCGGCACCGTAGGCGTAGCCGCCCCACACGACGTACACCTCCGCGAGGTCCGCGTCGGTGCGCCAGGTGCCCGCGTCGATCAGCGGCAGCAGCCCGGCGCCGTACGCCCCCGGCTTCGACCCGAAGATGCGGGTCGTCGCGCGCCGCCGGTCGCCGTGGTCGCGTTCGTCGGCGAGCACGTGCGCCCGGACGAAGTTGGCCTCGGGCGGCTCGTCGAGGTCGGCGACGGTGCGCACCGCCTCGTCGAGCAGGCCGACGACGTGCGGGAACGCGTCCCGGAAGAACCCGGAGATGCGCACCGTGGTGTCGATGCGCGGGCGGCGGAGCTCGTCGAGGGGGACGACCTCGAACCCGGTCACGCGCCGCGAGGCGTCGTCCCAAGTCGGGCGGCAGCCGAGCAGCGCGAGCACCTCCGCCACGTCGTCGCCCTGGGTGCGCATCGCCGCGGTGCCCCAGACGGTGAGGCCCACCGCACGGGGCAGTTCGCCGGTGTCGGCGCGGTGGCGGGCCAGCAGCGAGTCGGCGAGGGCGACCCCGACGTCCCACGCGCTGCGCGAGGGGATCGCCTTGGGGTCGACGGAGTAGAAGTTGCGCCCGGTCGGCAGCACGGTGACCACGCCGCGGGTGGGCGACCCGGACGGGCCGGCCGGGACCGCGCGGCCGTCGAGCGCGCGCAGCAGGTGGGTGACCTCGTCGCCGGTCCGGCGCAGCCGCGGCACGACCTCCCGGGCGGCGAACTCCAGCACCCGCACCACGTCCGGCGGTTCGCGGCCCAGCACCTCGGCGGCGACCTGCGGGGCCTTCTCGGGGGCCCAGTCGGCGACCTCCATCCCCTCGGCCAGCGCGCGGGCCACGGTCTCGAGCAGGTCGACGGCGTCCGCGGCGCTGGCGGCGGGACCATCGACGCGGGCGGCGAGCGCGCGGGGCACCGTGACCTCGGCCCCGGGGGCGGCGAGCAGCGCCTTCTCGTCCAGCCCGTACGCCGCGGCGAGCCCCGCGCGCAGCCCGGGGACGCCACAGTCGCTGCCCTGCCCGCCTCCCCACACCTGGGTCGCGCGCAGCACCGCGAGCACCAGGTTGACGCGGGCCTCGCCCGCCGGCGCGGCGCCGAGCACGTGCAGCCCGTCCCGGATCTGTACGTCCTTGATCTCGCACAGGTAGCCGTCGACGTGCCGCAGGAACTCGTCGAACTCCTCGTCCGGTGGCCGCTCCGCGACGCGCAGATCCGCGTGCAGCTCGGCCGCCCGCACCAGCGTCCAGATCTGCGCCCGCAGCGCCGGCAGCTTCGCCGGGTCGAGTGCCTGCAACGCGGCGTGCTCGTCGAGCAGCTGCTCCAGGCGGGCCAGCTCGCCGTAGCTGTCCGCGCGCGCCATCGGTGGCACGAGGTGGTCGACGATCGTGGCGTGGGCCCGGCGCTTGGCCTGCGTGCCCTCGCCCGGGTCGTTGACGATGAACGGGTAGACCAGCGGCAGGTCGCCGAGCACCGCGTCCGGAGCGCACGCCGCGGACAGGCCGAGCCCCTTGCCCGGCAGCCACTCGAGCGTGCCGTGCTTGCCGAGGTGCACGACCGCGTGGGCGCCGAACGTGCGGTCGAGCCAGCGGTACGTCGCCAGGTAGTGGTGGCTCGGCGGCAGGTCGGGATCGTGGTAGATGGCGACCGGGTTCTCGCCGAAGCCGCGCGGCGGCTGGATCATGAGGACGACGTTGCCGAACCGCAGCCCGGCGAGCATGACGTCGCCGCGGTCGACGTACAGCTCGCCCGGCGGGTCCCCCCAGTGCCCGCGGACGGCCTCCCGGAACGGGGCCGGCAGCGCGGCGAACCAGCCGGCGTAGTCGGCGAGGGGCACCCGCATCGGCGCGGCGGCCAGCTGCTCCTCGGTGAGCCACTCGACGTCGTGGCCACCGGCGGCGATCAGCGCGTGGATGAGCGCGTCCCCGTCGGCGGGGAACCCGCCGCCCAGGTCGTATCCGGCCTCCCGCATTGCGCGGAGCAGGACCACGGCGGACGCCGGGGTGTCGAGGCCGACCGCGTTGCCGACCCGGGCGTGCTTGGTGGGGTACGACGACAGCATCACGGCGACGCGCTTGTCCGCGTTCGGGACGTGCCGCAGCCGGGCCAGCCGGACCGCGATGCCGGCGGCCCGCGCGGCGCGCTCGGGGTCCGCGACGTAGATCGGGACGTCGTCCGGCCCGGTCTCCTTGAACGAGAACGGCACCGCGACGATCCGCCCGTCGAACTCCGGGATCGCCACCTGCATCGCCGCGTCGAGCGGGCTCACCCCGGCATCCGATCGCGCCCACTCGGCCCGGGTCGAGGTGAGGCACAGCGCCTGCACGACGGGGACGTCGAGCGCGGCGAGCTGCCCGGGGTCCCACGACTCGGCGGTGGCCGCGCCCGCGGCGAGGACGGTGACGAGCAGCGCGTCGACGTCGCCGAGCAGCTCGCGCAGCCGCGGGTCCGCGCCGCGCAGCGACGCGCAGAACACCGGGCGGGCGTTCGCGCCGTGCGCCTCCACCGCGTCCGCGAGCACGTCGACGAACGCGGTGTTCCCCGAGACCGCGTGCGCCCGGTAGAAGACGATCCCGACGGTCGGCCGCGCGGGATCGCGGGTGCGCCGCCCGTGCTCGCCGTACGCCGGCGTGGGCCGCGGCGGCTCGAAGCCCTCCCCGGTCAGGCGCAGCGTGTCGGACAGGAACCGGGCGAGCTGGGCGAGGTTGTCCGCGCCGCCCTCCCGCAGGTAGGCCAGGGTTTCGGTCGCGATCGCCGCCGGCACCGTCGAGCGGGCCATCAGCTGCGCGTCCGGCGTCGCCTCGCCGCCGAGGGCGACGACCGGCAGGCCGCTGGCGAGCAGCGCGTCCAGCCCCTCCGGCCACGCCCGGTGCCCGCCGAGCAGGCGCACGACGACGCACCAGACGCCGTCGAGCA
>DATGDX010000438.1:0-3101 GCA_035310665.1 Mycobacteriales bacterium
TCCGCGGACGCGGTGATGTACGGCAGGTTGATCGTCGTCTCGCTCGACTGCGAGAGCTCGATCTTCGCCTTCTCCGCGGCCTCCTTGAGCCGCTGCATCGCCATCTTGTCCTTGGACAGGTCGATGCCGTTCTGGTTCTTGAACGTGGTCACGAGGTGGTCGACGACGCGCTGGTCCCAGTCGTCGCCGCCCAGGTGCGTGTCGCCACTCGTGGCCTTGACCTCGACGACGCCCTCGCCGATCTCGAGCAGGGACACGTCGAACGTGCCACCGCCGAGGTCGAAGACGAGGATCGTCTGCTCCTCCTTGGCCTTGTCCAGCCCGTAGGCGAGCGCGGCGGCGGTCGGCTCGTTGATGATCCGCAGCACGTTGAGGCCCGCGATCTCGCCGGCCTCCTTCGTCGCCTGCCGCTGCGCGTCGTCGAAGTACGCCGGCACGGTGATGACCGCGTCGGTGACCGGCTCGCCGAGGTAGGACTCGGCGTCCCGCTTCAGCTTCATCAGCACCCGCGCGCTGATCTCCTGCGCGGTGTAGTCCTTGCCGTCGATCCCGACCGTCCAGGTCGTGCCCATGTGCCGCTTCACCGAGCGGATGGTCCGGTCGGGGTTGGTCACGGCCTGGCGCTTGGCGACCTCGCCGACGAGCACCTCGCCGTTCTTCGCGAACGCGACCACGGACGGGGTCGTCCGCGAGCCCTCCGCGTTCGCGATGACCGTCGGCTCGCCGCCTTCGAGCACGGCGACGACCGAGTTGGTGGTGCCCAGGTCGATGCCGACCGCACGTGCCATTGGATGTCCTCCGATTTGTCGAGCTTGGGTCGAACTTGAGTCCTGGCGACGCAACATTACTGCTTCTGTTAACCGCGAGCAGGCGGGGGGCATTCCCGGGACCGAGGCCACCACGATTCCGTGACGTCCCGGGCCAGCGCGTCCAGCTCCGCCGCGGTGCGCCACAGGACGTCGACCGGCTGGCCGTACGGGTCCGCGATGTCGTCGCGGGCGTCGTCCGGACCCCCGCCGCGAAGTTGGTCGAGGCGCGCCAGATACGCCGTCAGCCCCTCACCGGGCCGCCGCGGCCCGGCGCGAGCGGTGAGCCGGGCGAGCTCGCGGAGCAGGAACGTGCGCGGGGGGGCGGCGGGCAGCAGCGCGAGCGCATCCGCCCGGTGCTCGCCCGCCATCGGGACGACCAGGTCGGCGTCCGCCAGCAGGTCCGCGGTCAGCCGGGTGGAGCGGTGCGCCGACAGGTCGGCGGCGTACGTCGCCGCGACCTCGACGACGAGCGGGGACGGTGCGACCCCAGCCTCGAGCCGGCCGGCGGACCGCACGACGACGTCGGGCACCCCGCGCGCGGCGAGCCGCGCGCGAAACAGGGCCTCGGCGAGCGCGGAGCGTCCGGTGTTCGCCGTGCACAGGAACAGAACCTGCACGGGTCAGCGGCGGATGCGCTGCACGACGTACGACGCCCGCCAGACCTCGACCCAGCCGTCGCGCGGCACTTCCCCGGCCGCCGGCAGCCGGGTGCCGCGACGGCGGGCTGCGAGCCGGCCGATCGGCAGGCTGCTGCTTGCTGGGAGCGCCGCACGACGTAGCCCGCCACTCGTCAGCGCGCGCAGCCCGCGCTGTGCGCCCAGCGTCACTGCGGCCGCGGCGAGCGCGCTCGCGCGGGGGTCGCGCAGGGCGCGCCGCAGCACAGCGACCGGGAGGCGAGCGCGGCGGGCGGGCGCCCGATGCAGCGGCACGAGGTCGTGGCCGCGGCTCACCGGACCACCGCCTCGATCGCTGTCGGATGGCGCGGCTCGTACATCGCGAGCTCGCCCCCGCCGGGGATCCTCAGCCACGCCACCCGGCCGAAGCTCTCGTCGCTGACCGGGCGCGCGAGCTCCGCCCCCTTCACCCGCAGCGCCGTCAGGGTCGCCTCGATGTCGTCACACATGAGGTACAGCTCCTGATGGCCGCCCCGGTGGCCGTCAGGATGGCCATCCTGATAGCCGTCGCCGTCCGACGGATGCACGCCGAGCTCGGCCGCCGTCCGATCGTAGAAGTTAGCCTCGGGCGCGAAGAACCACATGTTGCCTAAGAGCTCGAGCCTCGCACCTGCCAGGTAGTCGTGGTGAACAGCACCGGCCAACATGCTGTACGACGTGACACGCGACGTGCGACTGGCCGTGAAGATCAATAGTGCCCTTGCCGGCGCGCAGTCCGACTCCCACAGGCTCCCAACCTTTCCCCAATCGGGTGCGACGGCTGGGAGGAGAACGGCGCGCGCAGCGTCGAACTCTAGGTCCACACTTACTGAGTCGTCACACGTAAACCAGCCACCAAAGCCAACCCAGCCGTCGGCCGCGGGAATCAAGAACTCATACGTCAGGGACTGACCGCGGAGGAGTTCATAACCATCAAGGTGATCAAATCCGAGCTCAACGTGGGCTTGTGCGCTGTAGCCAGCGCGACGTGTCAGCGGACGGCGCCGTCCGGCCCACTCCGTCTTCCCCGGCAACTTCGACTTATCTTGCCGGGGCACTGCGACGCTCCGATCGGTAGCGAGTGTACCCCGCGTCAAGTCCCACTTCGACCACAGGGCCACCCCGAACCGAGTCAGTTGTCGCTGACGTTAACGTTCGCCGCCGAGCGGGTGAGGGGAATCGAACCCCCACTGTCAGCTTGGGAAGCTGATGTTCTGCCATTGAACTACACCCGCGAGCGGCTCCCACTCTAGCCGAACGAGCCGAACGCGACCCCCACGGCCGCCGGTATCGTCCGCCCGTGCTCCTCTCCGACCGCGACCTACGGGCCGCCGTGGAGTCCGGCCGCGTCGGCATCGAGCCCTTCGAGCCGGCGCTGGTGCAGCCGTCCAGCGTGGACCTGCGGCTGGATCGCTACTTCCGGGTCTTCCAGAACCACCGCTACGCCCACATCGACCCCGCGGAGGAGCAGGACGAGCTCACCGATCTCGTGGAGACGAAGGGCGACGAGCCGTTCGTGCTGCACCCGGGCGAGTTCGTGCTGGCGTCGACGTACGAGATCGTCACGCTGCCCGACGACCTCGCCGGGCGGCTGGAGGGCAAGTCGTCCCTGGGCCGGCTGGGTCTGCTCACCCACTCC
>DATGDX010000439.1:0-3000 GCA_035310665.1 Mycobacteriales bacterium
GCAGGTACGCACGCTCACCGCCGAGCAGATGTTCCGGGTCCTCGGCGAGCTCAAGGGCGGGATGATGAAGTTCGGCCAGATGCTGAGCATCTACGAGGCCGCGCTTCCCGAAGAGATCGCCAAGCCGTTCCGCGAGTCGCTTACCCGGCTGCAGGAGGCGGCGCCGCCGCTCCCGGCCGCGCAGCTGCACGCCATGCTCGCCGCCGACCTCGGACCCGGGTGGCGCGACCGGTTCCGCGAGTTCGACGACCACCCGGTGGCGTCCGCGTCGATCGGGCAGGTGCACCGGGCGATGTGGGAGGACGGGCGCGACGTCGCGGTGAAGGTGCAGTACCCCGGCGCCGCGAAGGCGCTGCACTCCGACCTCGTCCAGATCGGGCGGCTGTTCCGGCTGTGGGCGCGCACCCTGCCCGGCCTCGACGTGCGCCCGCTCATCCAGGAGCTGCAGGATCGCTACATCGAGGAGCTCGACTACGGGTTGGAGGCGAAGCACCAGAACGCGTACGCCGAGGCGTACGCCGGCGACCCGGACATCACGGTCCCCACCGTGCGCGCGGCGACGAGCCACGTGCTGGTGGCCGACTGGGTGGGCGGCACGCCACTGGCGACCGTCATCGGCTCCGGGACGCGAGAGCAGCGTGACCGCTGCGGGATCCTGCTGATGCGCCTGTGGCTGGCCGGGCCGACGCGCACCGGCCTCATGCACGCCGACCCCCACCCCGGCAACTTCCGGCTGCTCGACGACGGCCGGCTCGGCGTCCTCGACTGGGGGGCGAGCAGTGAGCTGCCGGGCGGGATCCCGAGCGCGCTCGGCCGGCTGGTGCGACTCGCCGCGGACGGCGAGGTGGAGGCGCTGCCCGCCGGCATGCGGGCGGAGGGGTTCATCCGGCCCGGCATGGAGGTCGAACCGGAGGCGATCGACGCCTTCCTCAGCCCGCTCGTCGACCCGGCGCAGGAGGAACGGTTCCGCTACTCCCGCGAGTGGCTACGCAGCCGCGCGCTGCTGGTGCTCGATCCGCGCGGCCCGGCGTACGCCGGGTGGCGGCGGCTCAACCTGCCGCCGGCGTACCTGCTCATTCACCGGGTCGTGCTCGGCGGGGCCGGCGTGCTGTGCCAACTCGGCGCGGAGGGTCCGTTCCGGGCGGAGGCACTGCACCACCTGCCCGGGTTCGCCCGCCCGGACGAGCTGCTCGCGGACGCTTCGCCGCCGCCCGTTTCGTGACGCACCGGACGAAATCGTCGAGCTCCTCGCGAAACGCGGCGACGATCGTCTGCGACTCCGGCACGAGCGCGGCGTCGACCGCGATGCCGACGTAGACCTTCCCTGCGTAGCTGAAGATGCACGCGCCCATCGGGACGTTCCCGGACCGCGGCACCCACGAGATGACGCCGGCGACGGGCACGCCGGCGACGTACACCGGGCTTCGCGGCCCGGGGACGTTCGTCATCACCGCGCTCGCCTTCGCGGTGAAGAAGTCGACGATCGCATTCTCCACCTGGGTCGGGGTGTAGCCGATCCCGCTGAGCAGGCCGAAGGTGACCATGCTCTCCGGGGAATTCTTGATCGCGAGCATGCGCCGGGAGAGCTCGCGCAGCCGGTCAAGCGGGTCGGCAAGAGCGACGGGCAGGTCGAGGAACACGAGCCCGAACCGGTTGCCCAGGGTCGCCGGCACCGGTCGGTCGGGGGGCCGCAGGTTGACCGGCACGAGCGTGCGGATGTTGTCGACCACGCTCCCGTGCGCCTGCAGGTAGCGGCGTAGCCCCCCGTCACCGAGGCGAGCAGCACGTCGTTGACGGTCGCCCCCGTCGCCCGGCCGACCGCCTTGACGTCCTCGAGCGGGATGGGCGGGGACCAGACGGCCCGCTTGGCCACCACGGTCTCTCCGGTGACCGCGGTGCGGGCCGCGGGCGGGGTGAACACCAGCTTGGCGAGGGCCGCCGCGTCGTCCCAGCCCGTCGCGGCGACGTCGCCGAGCCGCTTCGGGTGCGTGACCACGTCCAGACCCTGGTTCACCACCGCGCCGGTGAGGCGCCACGCCGCGCCGACCGCCGCCCCGGTTGGCTTCGTGATCGGGTCGAGCAGACTCGTCCAGCCGCGACGACGTCCGCCACGTCTGTCGTCGTCGCGCTCGTCGGCCTCCGGCGCGTCGTCGGTCAGGGACTGGAGGACCTGCGCCAGCGCGATCCCGTCGGCGACGCTGTGGTGCACGCGGACCAGGACCGCGCACCCCGGCCCGTAGCCGTCGATGGAGTACGCGTGCCACAGCGGCTTCGCCCGGTCGATCGGCGCGCTCATCCGGTCGCCGACGAATTTCTCGAGTGCCGCCTGGTCACCCGGGGCCGGCAGCGCGATGTGGTGCAGGTGGTTCTCGAGCGCGAAGCGCGGGTCGTCCTCCCACTGCGGCCCGAACATCGGCAGCCGCCCCTCGACGACCCGCTGCCGGAACCTCGGGTAGCGGTCGATCCAGCGCGACTCGATGCGCTTCGTCAGGACGTCCCAGTCCAGCGGCGCGTCGAACCACACCACCCCGTTGATGACCATGAGGTTGGTGGGTCGGTCCATGCGCAGCCACGCCGCATCGGCGGGCGACATCCGCTCCCGACGGCTCATCCCGTGCCTCTCTCGCGCCCCGGCCGACGGCGGCGACCCGGGCTTCTGCCACACGCTGCGTCGAGGGTATGCCGCCCGCGGGCCTGCCAGGAGAAACGATACGACGTGGGACCGTCACGGCGCGCGACGGATCTCCTGCGGGATCAGGTGAGCGGGCCGGCGTCGGGCGCGAGAAGCGTGATCAGACGTTGAAGCGAAACTCGACGACGTCACCGTCGCGCATGACGTAGTCCTTCCCCTCCACGCGCACCTTGCCCCCGGCGCGGGCAGCGGCCATGGAACCGGCGGCGAGGAGGTCGTCGTACGACACGACCTCCGCCTTGATGAATCCGCGCTGGAAGTCGGTGTGGATCACGCCGGCGGCCTCGGGCGCCGTCGCGCCGCGGCGG
>DATGDX010000440.1:0-1885 GCA_035310665.1 Mycobacteriales bacterium
CGGTGGCGAGGGTGTCCAGGTCGGCGTCCACGAGGGCCTCCGGGCTCGACGTTGGGTCAGCAACGCCGATCTTGGACACCCTTCATCACAGACTGCGCGCAACACGCCGGACCGCGACCCCTTGGAATCGATCGTCTAGACGCGGTCGGGCTGGTGGATCGGATTCGTGACGCGACGGGATGGCAGGAGCGGTTCCGGTGCTGGACGTCGCGCTGTTGCGCCGGCTCGACGCCGCGGGCACCAGGCGGTCAGCCCAGGTGCCGGCCGAGGTTGCCGAGGCGTGGCGGCTGGTGTTCGCCAGCAACGGGCGGATGCGGGCGGCCGCGATCGCCGAGCACGTGGGATGGAGCCGCCGACACTTGTCGGAGCGGTTTCGCGGCGTCACCGGGGTCCCGCTGAAGGAGGCGGCGGGGATCGCACGGTTCGAGGCGACGCGCCGGCGGCTTTTTGCTCCTCACCGCCCACCGCTGGTGGACATCGCGGTGCAGTGTGGCTATGCGGATCAGCCGCACGTGGCGCGGGAGTGGCAGGCGCTGGCGGGCTGCACGATCGGGATGTGGCTGCGCGACGAGCTCCCGTTCGTGCAAGGCCAGACCCCGACGGGGCCATCGACGCCGTCGGGGTGACCGGGTCACAGCCGGGGGCCGACCAGGCACGTCGTCACCGATGCTTCGCCGTCAACTCACGCACTGGCGTCCCCGGGTCCTCCAGCCGGGACGGGTCGGTGGGTTGGGCCGCGGCGACGAGCGCCTTCAGGTCGTCGACCGCGTCCCACATGTTCACCGCCATCGCGGCGCTGACCACACCGTCGCGATGGAAGAAGCCGATGAACTGCCGTTCGGTGAGGTCTCCGCGGACCGTGAACCGGTCGTCAGGATCCGCGTGGCCGACGTACGCCAGACCCAGGTCGTACTGCTCGGAGTAGAAGGAGGGCAGCTCGGTGTAGGGCTCGGAGCGACCGCTCGCGTTCGCTCCTGCCACTGCCCCTTGGCCGAACGCAGTCGCCCAATGCTCGACGCGCAGGTGCCTTTGGTACCGAGGATGCCACGCGTCCGCGACGTCGCCCGCGGCATACACACCGGGCACGCTCGCTTGCAGCCGGTCGTCGACGATGACGGCGTTGCCCACGGCGAGGCCGGCCGCGGTCGCCAGTTCAACGCGCGGGAGGACGCCGACAGCGACGACGACGACGTCGGCCGGCTCGACGCCACCGTCGGTGAGGACGACCTTCTGCACTGAGCCGTCGCTCTGGAGCTCGGTGACGCCGACGCCGAGTCGCAGATCCACTCCGTGGTCCGCATGCAGCTGCCGGAACACGCTGCCGACGTCGGTGCCCAACACGCGGTGCAGGGGTGTCGGGGCCGGATCGATCAGAACGACTTCCAAGCCCAGTTGGCGGGCAGAAGCCGTGACCTCGGACCCGATCCACCCGGCACCGACGACCGCCACGCGTCGAGACGTCGTGATTGAATCGCGCAGGCGTACTGCGTCGTCAACAGTCCGCAGGTAGTGCACGCCGCTGAGACGGGAACCGGGGACATCCAGGCGGCGCGGCGAGGCACCGGTCGCGAGGACGACGGTGTCGAGACATGCACGTCGAGTTTCGAGATCGAGAGCCAGCACCCTGTCTCCGGTGACGAGCTCGACGGCGTTGTCGGCGTAGAAGCTGTCCTCGTGCAGCCGCGTCGATTCGGCGTCGGCCTGGCCGCGGAGGACGGCCTTGGACAGTGGCGGTCGCTGGTACGGAAGGTGCGGTTCGTCGCCGACGATGGTTATGCGGCCGTCGTAGCCGGCTCGGCGAGCCCCAGCTGCGGCCTGCGCGCCGGCGAGCCCGGCACCGACGACCAGCAGTGGCCGAATCCTTGTCATGGGTGTCCTCCGCGAC
>DATGDX010000441.1:0-10791 GCA_035310665.1 Mycobacteriales bacterium
TCGTCAGCTGGTGCACCGCGGCCTTCGAGGCGTTGTACGCCGGTTGCCACTGCGGCCGGTTCACGATCTGCGCCGAGATCGACCCGATGTTCACGACCGCGCCGCCCCCGCGGTCGGCCATGTGACGCCCGAAGACCTGGCAGCAGTTCCACACCCCCGTCAGGTTGACGTCCATGACCTCGCGCCACTCCTCGTCCGTCACCTCCAGCGCCGGGCGGTGGATGCAGGTGCCGGCGTTGTTCACCAGGATGTCGACGCCCCCCATCGCCCGCACGACCTCCCCGGCCACGCGATCGACGTCGGGGCGACGCGCGACGTCCGCCTGGAACGCCGCGGCCTCGATGCCGGGCGCGGCCAGCTCCGCGCGGGTGGCCTCGGTTCGCCCCAGGTCTCGGGCGAGCAGGGCCACCACCGCTCCGGCCTCGCCGAGCGCGCGGGCGAACGCTCGGCCCATCCCCCGGTTCGCCCCGGTGACGACGGCCACGCGCCCGGAGAGCGCGAACGAGTCGAGCACGCTCATGCCTGATCCTTGCGTCAGTGTCGGGCCTCGCGGACGTCGGGGACGCGGCCCAGTTCGTGTTCCCAGGGGGGGTCCGCGCCGACCCGCGTGCAGGTGAGCGCGGCGACGTGCTGGGCGAAGGCGAGCGCAGCGGTCAGCGTGTCGGCCGGGATGGTCGCGAGCCGGTCCCGCGACAGCCGGCCGGCCCGGTCGAGGGCGGCGAGCAGCCCGGACATGCACGCATCCCCGGCGCCCACGGTGTCCGCGACCGTCACCGGCTCCGCGGCCAGGTCCACCGGCCCGTCCGGTCCGATCGCATGGACGCCGTCCGGCCCGCGGGTCACCACCACGAGCACCGGCCCGCGACGCTGCCACCGCGCCGCGATGGTCTCGACCGGCTCCCCGGGGGCAAGCCAGGCGAGGTCGTCGGAGCTGACCTTGACCAGATCCACCAGCGGAATCCAGTGGTCCAGCCGCTCGCGCAGACCGCTCGGATCGCGGGCGAGGCCCGGGCGCAGGTTCGGGTCGAACGTGAGCGTGCGTCGCGGGTGCTCGCGGCGCAGCAGCAGCTCGAGCGTGTCGCCCATGGCGGGAACGGCGAGCGCGAGCGACCCGCTCACATGCAGCGCGTCGGCGCGGTCGGGCAACGCCGCGGGAAGCTGGGCGGGCCGCCAGGCCCCGTCCGCGCAGCCGTCGACGTAGAACGCGTACTCGGCGCGGCCCAGCGGGTCGAGGGTGACGACCGCGAGGGTGGTCGGCTCGTCGGAGGCGACGGCGATGGTCAGGTCGACGCGCGACGTGGCCAGGTGGGTGCGCAGCAGCCGGCCGAACCCGTCGGCCGCGATCCGGGCGAGCAGCGCGACGTCCACGCCGAGCCGGCCGAGACCGACGGCCACGTTGGCGGGGCTGCCTCCCGCGCGCGGGGTGTAGGTGACGCGGTCGGCGGGCGGAACGAGGTCGACGAGCGCCTCGCCGCAGGAGACGATCACCGCACCGCCCCCGTGACCCGCGCGCCGCGGATCAGTTCGGCAGCCGTTCGTGCGTGACCGCGGAGAACAGCTGTTCCTTGCCGGGGACGATGCGCAGCCGCACCCGGTCGCCTTTCGCGGGCGGCGCGTTCGGGTCCACCCGTGCGATGACCGTCTGTTCGAGCAGCGCGGGATCGGTGGTGTCGGCGTACTGCCCGTAGAGGAAGGCGTCGGATCCGAGTTCCTCGACGACGGTCACGGTGACCGGGAACGTGGCGACCTCGCCGTCGCCGTCCGCCATGTCGCCGACGATGTCCACGGCCTCGGGGCGAAAGCCGAGGATGACCCGGTCGCTGCCCTCGTCGGCCAACGCCTTGAGGGTCTCCCGGCTCAGCCGGGTCCGGGTCTTGCCCAGGACCGCCTCGTCGCCCTCGACGCGGAACTCGGCCATGTTCATCGACGGCGAGCCGATGAAGCCGGCGACGAAGACGTTCGCCGGGTGCTGGTAGAGCCGCAACGGCGTATCGACCTGCTGGAGGAGCCCGTCCTTGAGCACCGCGACCCGGTCGCCCATCGTCATCGCCTCGACCTGGTCATGGGTGACGTAGACCATCGTCACCCCGAGCCGGCGCTGCAGGGCCGCGACCTGGGTGCGGGTCTGCACGCGCAGCTTGGCGTCGAGGTTGGACAGCGGTTCGTCCATGAGGAACACCTGCGGTTCGCGGACGATCGCGCGGCCCATCGCCACCCGCTGCCGCTGCCCGCCGGACAGCGCCTTGGGTTTGCGGTCGAGGAAGCCCTCCAGGTCGAGCAGCCGCGCGGCCTCGCGCACCCGGCGGTCCCGCTCCTCCTTCGGCACCTTGGTGACCCGCAGCGCGAACGCCATGTTGTCGGCCACCGACATGTGCGGGTACAGCGCGTAGTTCTGGAACACCATGGCGATGTCGCGGTCGCGCGGCGGCAGGTGCGTCACGTCCCGGTCGCCGATCGTGATGCGCCCCGCGTCGACCCGTTCGAGCCCGGCGAGCATGCGCAGCGAGGTCGACTTCCCGCAGCCGGACGGACCGACGAGGACCAGGAACTCGCCGTCGGTGATGTCGAGGTCGAGCGCGTCGACCGCGGGTCGATCGGATCCGGGGTAGACGCGGGTCGCCTCGTCGAAGAGGACTCTCGCCATCGAAATGTCTCCTCACGCTGCGCGTGGTCGGTGCTGCGGAATCACTCCTGCGGCCGGACGACCGCTTTGACCGACCGCGGATCGCGGGTGCCGGCGGCGAGCGCCCGCTCGACGTCGGCGAGTCCGTAATGGGCGGTGACCAGCGCGTCCAGCTGCACGCGGCCGGAGGCGGCCAGCGCGATGGCCTGCGGCCAGGTGTTGGCGTAGCGGAACGTGCCCGTCACCTCGAGCTCGTGGGTCTGCACGTGGGACAGCGGCAGCGGGATCTCGTCTCCCCCCATGCCCACCAGGACGACCCGCCCGGCCCGCCCCACCGCTCGCACGGCCTCGCCGATCGCGGGGGGGTGACCCGAGCATTCGAGCAGCACGTCGGGGTCGAACGCCGCGTCGGCGAGGCGGCTCTCCCGCACGTCGAGCGTCGCGCTCGCGCCCAGCTCCCGGGCCAGCTGCAGCCGGACCGGGTTGACGTCGGTGACGAGTACGTCGATCGCGCCGAACGCCCGCGCCGCCTGCAGGCACAGCAGCCCGACGGGACCGGCGCCGGTGACGAGCACGCGGGTGCCCGGTCCGACCCGCGCCTTGCGGCAGGCCCACACCCCCACCGACAGCGGCTCGATCAACGCGACCGCGTCGTCGGAGAGCGTGTCCGGCACGGGATAGGCGAACTCCTCGTGGACGACGACGTACTCGCAGAAGGCACCGTCGATCGGCGGCGTGCCGAAGAACCGCATCCGGGGGCACAGGTTGTACCGGCCGGCCCGGCACTGCGGGCAGGTGAAGTCGGGTACGCCGGGCTCGAGCGAGACCCGCTGCCCCGGGCGGTGCCGGCTGGCCGCGGGCCCGGTGGCGACCACCACCCCGGACGGCTCGTGGCCCAGCACCAGCGGGGACTCCACGACGAACTCGCCGATCCGCCCGTGCTCGAAGTAGTGCACGTCCGACCCGCACGTCCCCACCGAGGCGACCTGCACGAGCACGTCGCGCGGGCCGGGCTCCGGTCGCGGCCGCTCCTCCACGACGATCTTGCCGACGCCGTGCAGCACCGCCGCCCGCGTCGTGGGCTCGCTCATCGGCCTCTGCTCCTCCCCTTCGGGGTTCCGGCCCCGGTCACCTACTCCGACCTACTCCCCCGTGACCGCGCCCAGGGTGAGCCCGGTGACCAGCCAGCGGCGCACGGCGAGCCCGGCGACCATCATCGGAACGACCACGATCGTGCCGATCGCGGTGAGCTGCCCCCAGTCGATGCCGGTCTGGGTGACCAACTGGGAGGCGGCGATGGGCAACGTCTGGGAGTTCGGCCCCGAGATGACCACCGCGAACGCGTAGTCGTTCCACGCGAACACCAGGCACAGCACGAACGTGGTGACCAGCCCCGCCTTCGTCAGCGGGAGGATCACGGTGCGGAAGGCCTGCCAGCGGGTGCACCCCGCGACCAGCGCCGACTCCTCGAGGGACGGCGGCAGCTCGGCGAAGAACGCGCTCATCAACCAGATGGCGAACGGCAGGTTGAACGTCAGGTAAGCCAGCACCAGGCCGGGGATCGTGTCGACGAGGCCGAGCCCGCGGAAGATGAGGAACAGCGGGACCACGACCGCCGCGATCGGCGCCATGCGGGTCGAGATGATCCAGAAGGCCAGGTGCTTCTTCCCGCGCATCTGGGTCCGGGCCAGCCCGTACCCGGCGAGCGCGCCGAGCGCGACCGCGAGCAGCGCGGAGATCCCGGCGGCGAGCACGCTGTGCCAGATGTAGGGCCACAGGTTGTTCGAGCCGGTGAACAGGTTGCGGTAGTTCTCCGCGGTCGGCTCGAACAGCACCCGCGGCGTGGCCGCGGTCACGTCCGTGCGGTTCTTGAACGACGACGGCACCATCCACGCGAGCGGAACCAGCGTCCAGAGCAGGGCCACGACGAGCAGCAGCGTCACCGCCCACCGCGAGCGCCGGCTGCTCTCCTCGAGCGGGGACTGCGGCACGCCGCGCGGGGCGGCGGTGACCGGGGGCCGCTGCGGCCGGGCGGCGCGGGACGCGATCCGCTCCTGGGTGGCCCCCGGTGGCGTCGTCGAGGTGGTCATCGGGTCAGCCCCCTGGTGTCCAGCAGCCGGACGAAGGACCGGGCGATGAAGATCGAGAAAGCGAGCATCGCGAGCCCGATCGCGGCGGCGTAGCCGAGGTCGAAGAAGCGGAACGCCGTCTCGTACAGGCGGACGGGGACGATCTTGGTCGCATCCGCGGGCCCGCCGTTGGTGGTGATCCAGATGATGTCGAAGTAGCGGATCGCGTCCATCGAGCGGATGAGCAGCGCGACGAGCAGCACGTTCGAGATCGCCGGGAAGATGATGTAGCGCAGGGTCATCCATCCCGGTGCGCCGTCCACGGCGGACGCCTCCCGCACCGACTGCGGGACGCTGGACAGGCCCGCGAGGGTGATCAGAGCGATGAGCGGGGTCCACTCCCAGACGTCCATGAGCACGACCGCGGCGAAGGCGCCGACCGGGCTGCCGAGGATGTCCCCGTCGTACCCGAGGGCGCGCAGCACCCAGGCGTAGAGCCCGAACGTCGAATCGGTGAGGTAGCGGCCGAGCAGACCGACGATCGCCGGCGCGGCGAACATCGGCAACAGCAGCAGGCTGAGCAGGATGTTGCGCCCGCGCAGCACCCGGTGCAGGCACAGCGCGAGGCCGACCCCGAGGACCATCTCCAGCCCGACGGTGAGCACGAAGAAGATCACGGTGCGCAGCCACGACATCCACAGGTCGGCGTCGGTGAGGAAGCGCAGCCAGTTGGTCGCGCCGATGGGCTCCAGCCGCACCCCGCCGAGCAGCCGGACACGGGAGAAGCTCATCGCGATCAGGGCGAGGAAGGGGACGATCGACAACGCGGCCAGCAGGATCAGGCCGGGCGTCATCATCCGGCCCTCGAAAGCGAGCCCGCGCTGCCTGGGGGCGGGGGGCTGCGGGCGGGTCGGTCGGCGCAGCACCGGCGACGCCGGGGGCGCGGCCGGCGAAGACGGTGCGGCGTCCGTCGCGCGGGCCACCTAGGCCACCCACCCTCGGGCCACGATCCGGTCCACCCGCGACTTGATCGAACGCATGGCTTCCTCCGGTGACGCTCCCCCGGTCAGCATCCGGGACAGCTGCGTGAAGATCGCCGTGTTGCACTCGTTCCACATCGGGATCTTCGGGCGCAGGCCGATCCGGTCGGCCTGCCAGGCCTGGCTCACCGCGTCCGTGGTGAGCATGTTCGGCATCGACGACGGCCGGTGCTCGGCGGCGCGCACCTCGGGCAGTTCGTAGACCGACGTCCGGGTGGGCGTGCCCCCGCCGGCCTTGCTCTTGAGGTTCGCCAGCTGGGTCTTCGGCGAGGTGGCCCACACGAGGAACAGCCACGCCGCGCCGCGCTCGTGCGGGAGCGTGTTCGCGCTGATCGCGACCCCGGTGCCGCCGTACATGTTGGCCGTGCCCGCCGGGCCCTTCGGCAGCGGCGCGTAGTCGACCTTGCCGGGCAGCACCTGCTCGTTGCTGGCGGCGTACTCGTGCCAGTTCGGGCACATCGCCACCCGCCCGGCGCGGAACGCGGCACCCACCCCGTCCCAGTCCCACGTCTTCGACGCCGGGTCGGCGATGCCGAGCATCCGGTTGTAGAACTCCGCGGCCGCGATCGCGGCGTCGGAGTCCAGCCGGCACGGGCCGGGGTCACGGGCCCCGAGGCGCCCCACGACCTTGCCGTTGTCGAAGTAGTCCCCGCCGTAGGACCACAGCACGTTGCTGAAGTCGTTCATCAGCGAGTCGTGCTGGCGGGCCTGATGCCCCGTGCCGTACCGGACGTCGGACGTCGCGTTGCGGTTGAACCACTGGGCGATCGCGAAGTACTCCTCCCACGTCCGCTCGCCGCCCGGCGTGGGGTCGAACCCGAGGTCGTTCGCCATGCGGTCGTGGTACTTGTCGAACAGGTCCCGCCGGTACTGCCAGATCATCGTCGGGGCGTCGTACGGCAGCGCGTAGAGCGCCTCGCGGTCGACGAACCGCCCGGCGGCGTCCAGCTGCGTGGGGATGAAATCGTCGACCCCGCCGGGCAGGTCCGGCAGCCGCGGATCGGCCTGCAGCGACCGCAGGTCCACCAACCCCTTCTGGTACGGCGCGAGCACCTGGTACGGGTCGGCGTAGATGACCTGGTACTGCGCGCGCCCCGAGGCCAGGTCGAGGGCGACCCGCTGCACCAGCGCGGTCAGCTCCAGCGTGACGATCTGGACGTTGATCCCGGTGAGATCCGTGAACGGGCGCACGTCCGCGGCGATGGCGGCGGTGGGGGCGGTGTTCTCGGAGATGAAGTTCAGCGTCGCGGCCTGGAACTGGCGCCACTCCTCGCCGCTCGGACGTCGCGGCGCGTCAGCGCGCGCGCCGCACGAGCTCAGGCTTCCAGTCAGGGCCAGCGACGCGCCGACGGCCAGGGCGCCGCGCAGGAGGTCGCGCCGACTCGGGTGGGGTGGAAGCTGGTCCACAGCACCTCCCGGCGCCGCAGGAAGGCGACCACCCGGGTTTATCTCGGCGCCGCCGAAGTAAACATCCCGAGCGGGTTTTCGTCTGGACAAACAGGGCTGAAGACGGCTCGGGGCGCGTCGCCACTGCACTTGGCCACCGGGTGGTCATCACAACGAGTCGGAGGGTCGCGGATGCCGTTGGTCGCGGGCGTCGACTCGTCGACGCAGGCCTGCAAGGTCGTCATCCGGGACGCGCGGACCGGAGCGCTCGCCCGGGAGGGACGGGCCTCGCACCCCGAGGGCACCGAGGTCCACCCCGACGCCTGGTGGGAGGCGCTCGGGGGCGCGGCGTCCGCCGCCGGCGGGCTCGACGACGTCGCGGCCGTGTCGGTGGGGGGGCAGCAGCACGGCATGGTCTGCCTGGACGAGGCAGGCGAGGTCGTGCGGCCCGCGCTGCTGTGGAACGACACGCGGTCCGCGGGCGCCGCGGCCGACCTCGTCGCCGAACTCGGCGGCGGCGAGATCGGCCGGCAGCGCTGGGCCGAGGCGGTGGGCCTGGTGCCCGTCGCGTCGTTCACGGTCACGAAGCTGCGCTGGCTGGCGGACCGGGAGCCGGACAACGCCCGGCGCACCGCCGCGGTGTGCCTGCCGCACGACTGGCTGACGTGGCGCCTGCTGGGGGGGCGGGAGCTCGACCGGCTCGTCACGGACCGCGGGGACGCGAGCGGCACCGGGTACTGGTCCGCCGCCACCGGCGCCTACCGGGTCGACCTGCTCCGCCGGGCGCTCGGCCACGAGGCGATGGTCCCCCGGGTCCTGGGTCCCGCCGAGGCGGGCGGCACGACCACGGGGGGCGCGGCCGCCGGCCCCGGCACCGGCGACAACGCGGCGGCGGCCCTCGGCCTCGGCGCGCAGCCGGGCGACGTCGTCGTCTCCGTCGGGACCTCCGGCGTCGTCTCGGCGGTCTCCGAGGTCCCGGCGATCGACCCGACCGGCATCGTCGCCGGCTTCGCCGACGCCACCGGCCGGTTCCTGCCGATCGTCGTCACCCTGAACGCCGCCCGGGTGCTCGACGCCGCGGCCCGGATCCTCCGGGTCGACCACGACGAGCTCTCCCGGCTCGCGCTGTCGGTGCCGCCCGGCAGCGACGGCCTCGTCGTCGTGCCGTACCTCGAGGGTGAGCGGACCCCCGACCGGCCGCACGCGACGGGGGCCGTGCACGGGCTGCGCCTCGCCACATCCACCCCGGGACACCTGGCCCGGGCCGCCGTGGAGGGCGTGCTGTGCGGGCTCGCCGACGGGCTCGACGCCCTGCGCGCCCAGGGGGCACGGATCGACCGCGTGCTCCTCGTCGGCGGCGGGGCCCGCTCCGAGGCCCTGCGCCGGGTCGCGCCCACCGTCCTCGGCCGGCCGGTCCTCGTGCCCGCGCCCGGCGAGTACGTCGCGGACGGCTCCGCGCTGCAGGCGGCGTGGACCCTCACCCCGCAGCCCGAGCCCCCGGCGTGGCCCCGGCCCGGCGGCGAGCTCGTCGAGGCCGACCCGGTGCCGGCCGTGCGCGAGCGCTACGCCGCGGTGCGGGACCTCACCACGACCCTATGACCGCGACCAGATGACCGCCGAGCGACCAGCCGGAGGCGCGTGATGTCCCGTCCCTTCGAGCCGCGGCCGCTCACCGCGCGCACGCTCGCGTCCCTCCGCGACCGGCTGCCGGTGCCGGCGTACGACCGCGACCGGGTCACCACCGGCGTCGTCCACCTCGGGGTCGGCGGCTTCCACCGCGCGCACCAGGCGATGTACCACGATCGGCTGCTGAACGAGGGCAGGCTGCTGAACGAGGGCACGGCGCTCGACTGGGGGATTTGCGGCGTCGGGGTGCTGCCCGCCGACCGCCGGATGAGGGACGCGCTGCAGCCGCAGGACGGCCTGTACGTGCTGGTCCTCAAGCACGGCGACGGGACCTACGAACCGCGGGTCATCGGCGCCATCACCGAGTACCTGCTCGCCCCCGACGACCCCGACGCGGTCGTGGAGAAGATGGCGGCCGAGCCCACCCGGATCGTCTCGCTGACGGTGACCGAGGGCGGCTACAACATCCACCACGTCACCGGCGAGTTCGACACCGCCAACCCCGACGTCCGGCACGATCTCGAGCCGGAAGCGGTGCCGCGGACCACCTTCGGCCTCGTCTGCGAGGCGCTGCGCCGGCGCCGGGCGCGCGGGCGTCCGCCGTTCACGGTCATGTCCTGCGACAACCTGCCGGGCAACGGGCACCTCAGCCGGCGGGTGTTCACCACCTTCGCCCGCCTGCGGGATCCGGAGCTCAGCGACTGGATCGAGCGCGAGGTGCCCTTCCCCAACTCGATGGTCGACCGGATCACGCCGGTGACCACCGACGCGGACCGGGCCGAGGTCCGCCAGCGGTTCGGCGTCGACGACCGCTGGCCGGTGGTGTGCGAGCCGTACACCCAGTGGGTGCTCGAGGACCGCTTCACCGCCGCGGGGCGCCCGCCGTACGAGGACGTGGGGGTGCAGGTCGTCGACGACGTCGAGCAGTACGAGCTGATGAAGCTGCGGCTGCTCAACGCCGGGCACCAGGCGCTGTGCTACTTCGGCCACCTGTGCGGATACCGGCTGGTGCACGAGGCCGCGCAGGACCCGGTGCTCCGCGCGTTCGTCCGCGGCTACATGGACGAGGAAGCGACCCCCACCCTGGCCCCGGTCCCGGGCGTGGACCTCGACGAGTACAAGCGCACCCTGCTCGAGCGCTTCTCCAACCCGCAGGTCCGGGACACGATCGCCCGGCTGTGCGCGGAGAGCTCCGACCGCATCCCGAAGTGGCTGCTCCCCGTCGTGCGCCGGCAGCTGGCGACCGGCGGCGAGATCCGCCGCTCGGCGGCGGTGGTGGCCAGCTGGGCGCGGTACGCCGAGGGCGTCGACGAGCAGGGCGAGCCGATCGAGGTGATCGACCGGCTCGCCGACCGGCTCACGGCGCTCGCGCACCGGCACCGCGAGGACCCCGACGCGTTCATCGCGGACCGCGAGGTGTTCGGGGACCTGGTCGACGACGGGCGCTTCGTCGCCGCCTATCGGGCCGCGCTGGCCTCGCTGCACGAGCGCGGCGCCCGGGCAACCCTGCGGTCGCTGGTGTGACGGAGTCGCTCGTGTGACCGAGACGCTCGTGTGACGAGTGCTGGTCCCGCGGTTTCGGTGACGCGCCGAGGATGCCCGAATCGCCGGGACCAGCGCGCGAAGGGCGCCGGGACCAGCGCCCGAAGACTGTCGCCCGCCCACGGCGCCCGCTGTTGTTACCGGCGAGTATCCTTGTCGCACCGACCCCTCGCACCCACGTGTCTGGAGGCAGCCCGATGCCCCGTACCGTCCGCGACGTCGTCTTCGTCGACGGCGTCCGCACACCGTTCGGCAAGGCCGGCCCGAAGGGGATGTACGCCGAGACCCGGGCCGACGACCTCGTCATCAAGGTGATCCGCGAGCTGCTGCGCCGCAACCCGAGCCTGCCCCCCGAGCGGGTGGACGACGTGGCGATCGCCGCCACCACGCAGATCGGCGACCAGGGCCTCACGCTCGGCCGCACGGCCGCACTGCTCGCCGGGCTGCCGAAGAGCGTTCCCGGCTACTCGATCGACCGCATGTGCGCGGGGGCCATGACGGCGGT
>DATGDX010000442.1:0-6705 GCA_035310665.1 Mycobacteriales bacterium
CGCGGAAACGCCAGCGGCGGCCATCCCTCTCGGGCTGCCGTTGCCGGCAGCCTCCAGCGGTCCACCCGCAGGCCTCGGACGGGCCGCCCTCGAACGCCTGCGCAGGAGCCCGCACGCGGGCTCCCTTCTGACCTTGCTCCGGGTGGGGTTTACCGAGCCGCCCGAGTCACCTCGGGCGCTGGTGGTCTCTTACACCACCGTTTCACCCTTACCGGCCGTTCGGCCGGCGGTCTGCTTTCTGTGGCACTGTCCCGCGGGTCACCCCGGGTCGGCGTTACCGACCACCCTGCCCTGTGGAGCCCGGACTTTCCTCGGCGAGTGCCCGCAGGGGGGCACCCGACGCGGCCGCCCGGCCGGCTCGTCCGCCGTGTCACCAGCCTACCCGTGGTCCCGCGGCTTCGGCGGCGCGCCGACGATGCCGGAATCCTCGGGACCACGGAGGGCGCCGTACGGCGAGGCCAGCGCGGCGAGGTGCGCGGCGTCGTTGAACAGGCGGAGGACGGCCGGCCCGTCGGCGTACCAGTCGACCTCCGACACCGTGCACGCGTCCAGGTGCATCCGGAAGAGCGCGACCGGCGGGGCGGCGACCGCCAGCCGCACCAGAATCTTGATCGGGGTCACGTGCGCGACGACGAGCACCGTCTGCCGCGGGTGCGCGCGGAGCAGCCGGGACAGCGCGCCGCGCACCCGCTCGGTGGTGGAGGCGAACGACTCGCCGCCCGGGGGCGCGACGGTGTCGGAGGCCAGCCACGCAGCCATCTCGTCCGGCCACTTCAGCTGCACCTCGGCGAACGTGTGGCCCTCCCAGTCGCCGAAGTCGGTCTCGCGCAGGTCGTCGTCGATCGTGGGATCGGGGAGCCCGAGCCGCCGCGTGACGGCGGTGGCGGTCTGCCGCGCCCGCGCCAGCGGCGAGCACACCACGACGTCGATCGCGCCGCGGCCGGCGAGGCGGGTGGCCGCGGCCCGCGCCTGCGCCTCGCCGTACGGCGTCAACGGCACGTCCCCGAGCCCCGAGAAGCGGCGGTCCACCGACAGCGCGGTCTGCCCGTGGCGCAGCAGCACGGTCGTCGTCGGCGGGCCCGCCGGTGCCCCCCACCCCGGGGTCCGATCCGGTCCGCCAGCCGCCGCTGGTGGCGACTCGCGGTCGGGCGCGCGCTCGGGCGCGGGCTCCGGCACGGGCCGGCGCGACTCCCGGCGCGACCAGGGCCGCCCCGCCGCCGCCGCGTCCATCGCCTGGTTCGCCAGCCCGTCGGCGTGGGCGTTGCGCTCCCGCGGCACCCAGGTGAACCGCACGCCGGACCGGAACCGACCGGCGAGCGTCGACGCCTCGCGGGCGAGCGGTCGCAGGTCGGGGTGGCGCACCTGCCACCGGCCGGACAGTTGCTCGACGACGAGCTTGGAGTCCATGCGCACGTCGACCGCGGCGTCGGGATCGACGTCGAGGGCGGCGCGCAGCCCGGCGATGCACCCGCGGTACTCGGCGACATTGTTCGTCGCGCGCCCGATCGCCTCGGCCACCTCCGCGAGCACCTCGCCCGAGCCGGCCTCCCGGACGACCGCTCCGAAGCCCGCCGGGCCCGGGTTGCCGCGCGCGCCGCCGTCGGCCTCGACGATCAGTCGTCGGGTCACCGGCCTCACAGCCCCGACTCGGGGGTCCGCACGAGGATCCGGCGGCACTCCTCGCAGCGCACGATCGCGTCCGGCGCCGCGGCCCGCAACGCGCCCAGGTCCGCCGGGTTGAGCTGCAAGTGGCAGCCCTCGCACCGGCCCCGGTACAGCCGGGCGGCGCCCACCCCGGCGGACGCGGCGCGGACCCGCTCGTACAGCGCCACCAGGCCGCCGGGCAGCTCGCGCGCCACGTCGGCGCGGTCGGCGGCGGCCCGCGCGGCCTCGGCGTCGATCTCCGCGTACGCCGCGTCCCGCACCTCGACCAGCTTCGTCACCTCGGCCTCGACCACCGCCTGCTGGGCGCGCACCTCCTCCAGGCGGGCGGCGACCGCCTCGCGCCGCTCCATGACGTCGAGCACCGCGTCCTCCAGCTCCTCCTGACGGCGCGCCAGCGACGCCAGCTCGGACTGCAGGCTCTCCAGCTCCCGCGGCGAGGACACGGCGCCGGCGTCGAGTCGTTGCCGGTCCCGAACCGCCCGCGCGCGGACCTGGTCGACATCCTGCTCGGCCTTGCGCTGGGCCCGGGCGAGATCGCTGTCCTCGGTCTCCGCGCCGACGCGCGCGTCGCGCAGCTCGCCCACCCGCTGCTCGGCGCGGGCGAGCTCGGCGAGCTCGGGGAGGGTACGGCGGCGGTGCGCGAGCCGACCCAGGGTCGTGTCGAGGTCCTGCAGGTCGAGCAGGCGCAGCTGGGCCTCGGGCGGGGCGTTCACGCGGTCTCCTGCACGGTCCACGGATCGGTGACGAGGGTCGACACGACGGTCTCCACGGTATCCCCGAGCGCCTCCCGCAGCCGGGTCGCGGCGTCCGGCAGCCACGGCCACTCGCTCGCCCAGTGCGCGGCGTCGACGAGGGCGGGGCCGCCGCGCACGCCGGCGTCGGCGAGCGCCTCGGACGCGGGGTGGTGACGCAGGTCGGCCGTGACGTACACGTCCGCCCGCGCCGCGCCCGCCGCGGTCAGCAGCGACTCCCCCGCCCCGCCGCAGACCGCGACCCGGCGCACGGGCCGGTCGGGGTCCCCCGCGACACGCACCCCGCCGGCGGTCCGCGGCAGTGCGGCCGCGGCGCGCCGGGCGAACGCGCGCAGCGGGACCGGCGCTCCCAGCTCCCCCACCCGGCCCAGCCCCCGCGCGCCGCTGCTCGTGGCGAGCTTGTAGACGTCGTACGCCGGTTCCTCGTACGGGTGCGCCGCGAGCAAGGCGCGCACGACCGCGTCCCGCCGCTCCCGCGGCAGCACCACCTCGAGCCGGGTCTCGGCGACGGTCTCCACCCGCCCGACCGCACCGACGACCGGCCGCGCCCCCGCCTCCGGGCGGAACGTCCCGGTGCCGCCGGTCGTCCACGCGCACCGCGTGTAGGCCCCGATGACGCCCGCCCCCGCCGCCGAGAGCGCGTCGAGGACGGTGTCGACGGCGTCGTCCGGCACGAACGTTACGAGCTTGTCGGTGGGATCCGTTGCGGACGGGGCCAACGGCTCGGTGCCGGCCGGGTCGAGCCCGAGCGCGCCCGCGAGCGCGTCGGAGACGCCCGGACGGGCGACGTCGGCGTTGGTGTGCGCGACGTGCAGGGCGACGCCTGCGGTGACGAGGGCGTGCACGAGCCGACCCTTGGCGGTCGTGGCGGCAACCCCGTGCACGGGACGGAGGAACAGCGGGTGATGGGTGACGAGCAGCTGCGCGCCGAGCCGCACCGCCTCGTCGGCGACCGGGGCGACCGGGTCGACCGCGAGCAGCACCCGGGTGACGACGGCGTCCGGGTCCCCGCACACCAGGCCGACGGCGTCCCACGGCTCGGCCCACCCGGGGGCGTAGAGGGCGTCGAGGACGGCGAGGACGTCGGCGAGACGCGGCACCCGGGGAGGCTAGCGTTTCCCCGTGCGCGTTCCCGGTGGGCGCGGCAGGGTTCGAACCTGCGACACCCGGCTTGTAAGGCCGGTGCTCTTCCGCTGAGCTACGCGCCCGGTCCGCTGAGCCACGCGCCCGGACCCGACGCGCAGCGTACCGACGCGTGCGCTGCCGAACCGCGCCCGCCGGGCTGGGGGGCGCTGGCGGGAGCGGCTCGACCCACCAGTCAACCGCCAGGGGTGGCCCCGCGGACAGACACAGCGGAGCCCCGGCCTGCTGACACGGACGCGTCAGGAGGGCGCGCGTTTGAGCACGCGGGTCAGCGCGGCCGCGACCTCGGCGGCGAGCGTGGGGTCCGCGGATCGCGGGCCGTCCGGCCGTCGCGTCGCCTCGTCGCACCAGTCGTCGGACCAGGTGAGCTCGCATCCCCGGCACACGGTGTCCCCGAGGGCACGGATCAGCACCGTCGAGGCGCACCGGGGGCAGCGGTCCAGCGCCGCGCGCCAGTCGGTGCCCCGCTGGCAGTCGGGGCAGACGAGCACCTGGGCCCCCGCGCGGACACCCCGTTTCCAGGGGCTCGCCCCCCGGCCGGGATCGGTCTGCCGGGCACCGCAGCGAAAGCAGGGCATCGCGACCCCGATCAGGACGAGAGTCAGAGCCCGGCGAGCACCTTCTGGTACGCCGCGACGTCGCGGGCGTCCGGAAGGGCGTTCACGACCGTCCAGCGGACGATGCCGGCCCGGTCGACGACGAACGACCCGCGCAGCGCCGCGCCGATCGTGTCGTCGAACACGCCGTAGGCGCGGGCGACGGCGCCGTGCGGCCAGAAGTCGCTGAGCAGCGGGTAGTCCAGGCCCTCCTGATCGGCGAACACCCGCTGCGTGTAGACGGAGTCGCAGGAGATGGCGAGCACCTGGTCGGCGTCGTTCTGGAACGCCGGGAGATCGTCGCGGATGGTGCACAGTTCGCCGGTGCACACGCTCGTGAACGAGAACGGGTAGAAGACGAGCAGGACGTTCTTGCGCCCGCGGTAGTCGGACAGCCGAACCCGCTGGCGGTGCTGGTCGCGGAGCTCGAACTCCGGCGCGACGGTGCCGACCTCGACGGGCATCCGGGCACTCCTTGCGGGTTGTCGTCGACCCGGCGGCCGGGCACGTGGGCCGGGCGGATGCGGCGGACTTCGATGCGGACCTCGCGGTGGACTTCAGCGCCGGGCGCCGCGACCAACGCGGGGCGCGACGAGCCGGTAGCCCGACCAGTCCCGCCCGGCGCTCACGCTACTGGTCGTGGACAGGCCGGCGGTGGGGGCCGCCTCACTGATCTCGCTGGGCTCCACGTGCCCCGGACGGCCCGCCTTCGGGGTGAGCAGCCAGATCGTGCCGTTGGCGTCGAGCGGCGTGAGCGCGTCGACGAGCGCGTCGACCAGGTCCCCGTCGCCGTCGCGCCACCAGAGCAGCACGATGTCGACCACGTCCTCGTAGTCCTCGTCGACGAGGTCGTTCCCGGTCCGTTCGACGATCGCCCGCCGCAGCTCCTCGTCGCAGTCGTCGTCGTACCCGATCTCCTGGACCACCTGTCCGGAGGCGATCGCCAGGCGCTGTGCCAGGTTGCGGTTCTCCGCCGCGGAGTCCGCGGTCGCGCTCACGACAGTCCTCCCGAGGTTCGACCCGTCGGCCCGGTCCGTGCCACCCGACCACGAACCCAACCGTGCGGGCCCGCATCGGGACTGGTGGTGTAGTCCACACGGACCCGCCACCCGACGCAAGTATCGGCAGCCGACGGCGGCGGGCACACTGCGCGACCGCGCCGACGCAGCGCCGACGGGAGGCCGACCCAGAGGCCGACGCAGGGCCCGGTCACGGCGGCGCGGGCGGCGTCGCGGGAGCGGTCGGCGGCGGCGTCTCCGGTCCGGGCGCCGGGGCGTTGCTCGTCTCCCCGCCGTCGGGCGACGGGCTCTCGGATTCGCCCGAGGGCGACGCGGTGGGCGTCTCGCCGGTCGACGGCGACGCGCTCGACGGGCTGGGCGAGGCGGTCGTCGGGACCGCGGAGGGCGAGGGCGACGGGCTCGGGCTCGCCGCCCGCGGACTGATCCCGACCGCCCGGCCGATCGTCGTCCCCCCCTTGCCGCCCGCGTCGCGCCCGAGCAGCGCGGCCATCGTGCGTCCCAGCAGCCCCTCGACGAGGGTGAGCGCCGCGAGCGCGAGCAGGAAAACCGTCACGGTGCCGACCGCGATCGCCCGCCAGGGCAGCCGGCGGGCGTGGTGGCGCAGTTCCTCGACCGCCGTGCGCACCACACCGGGGCCCGTGGAGGGGGCGCCGTCCGCCGAGGGGCGAGGAAGCCGTTGCCGCACCCGTTGGCGGGTGACCTGCAGCGAGTGGGAGTACAGCGCGGTGGCGACGGTGGCGACGACACTGGTGAGCGCCGCGCCGATGAGGCTCCCGGCCACCCCGAAGAACGACGCGACGACGGCGGCGGACACGGCGGCGGCCGAGCTCGCCAGCACCTGCGCCGGGGACAGCTGCAGCCTCGGCTGCCCGCTGCCCGACGCCGGGGACTGGGACGACGGGGGAGCCGACCGGGACGTGGGAGGGCCGCCGTGCGTCATGCGTCGAGTGTCCGCGATTGGGCGTTACGGCGCGGACGGGGGGTGACCACGTGCGGCGTCAGCCGGGGAGGAAGCTCAGCCGCACCTGCCGCCGCACGTTGTCGACATTGAGGTCGACCAGCGCGACCCGCTGCCAGGTGCCGAGCGCCAGCCGGCCGCCGAGGACGGGGAGCGTCGCATACGGCGGGCACACGGCCGGGAGCACGTGCGAGCGTCCGTGCCCGGGAGAGCCGTGCGCGTGCCGCCACCGCTCCTCGGATGGCAGCAGCCGACGCAGCACCCTGAGCAGGTCCTCCTCGGAGCCGCTGCCCAGCTCGAGCACGGCGAGCCCGGTGGTCGCGTGCGGGACGAAGACGAGCAGCACCCCGTCGGCACCGTCGGCGGCCTGCCCGACGAACCGCTCGCACTCGCCGGTGAGGTCGCGCACCGTCTCGTCCCGCCCGGTGGTCACGTCGATGACGGTCGTCCGCATAGGCCCGTTGTACCGCCTCGGCTACGGCGTCGCGAGAAGCCTCGCGATCTCGGTGCGCAGCGACTCCGCCATCTGGGACAGCCCGGTCGCCTCCGCGCTGGCACCGCCGCCCGCCGCG
>DATGDX010000443.1:0-8737 GCA_035310665.1 Mycobacteriales bacterium
CGGGGAGGCCGCGGGGTGCAGAAGCTGACGATCGAGCTACCCGATCGGACGCTCGCCGCCACCATGGTCGAGCCCCCGGGTGACTCGGTCGGTCTTCGGGGCCTGCTCTTCGTTCACGGACTCGGCAGCGGGCAACGGAGCTACGTCGCCCGTGCCGCCACCGCGTGCCGCCAGCTCGACGCGGCATGCCTCACGTTCGACCTGACCGGCCACGGCGACAGTTCGCCAGGGCGGGAGCCCCGGCTGCGGGACAACCTCGCCGACGTCGTCGCGGCGTACGACCGACTCCTCGACAACCCGCGAATCGACCCCGCACGGGTCGGTGTCTGCGGCGCGAGTTACGGCGGCTACCTCGCCGCCCGTCTCGTGGGCGAGCGGTCGATCCGCCGCCTGCTCCTGCGCGCCCCCGCCCTCTACGACGATGCCGCGCTGGACGAGAGCCACCCGAGACCCCTGTCGAAGGCGGATGCCGACGCGTCCCACCTGTTCGTCGGCCTGAATCGTGCCGAGGTCGAGATCCTGGTCGTGGAATCGGAACGGGACGAGGTCATCCCGCACGCGGTCATCGAGACGTACCTGCGGAACTGTCCCGAAGCCCGGCACGCGGTCCTGGCCGGGGCGGCGCACGGGTTGACCAGACCCGAGTGGAACGCGGCGTTCGTCTCACTGATCGTGTCGTGGTTCGCCGCACTGTGACAACACCCCGCTCGCGCTGACCGTCCGTCCGAATACCGCTGGTCGGGGCTGCATCGACAGCGCACGGCGAGCCTGCGATGCTCCTCGCTTCCGATGCCCTCTTGACCCGGGCTCCTGTCCCGACGTCCCTATCGGCACCTCCGACATGGGATCTCGATACCGGCGTCGCCGCGGCCAGTTCCGAGGAGGGCATCGAGGTGGACGACGAAGACATCGTGCGCACCCCGGCAAGCGACGTGACGTTGGGCCGGCGCGAGTTCTTGACCCGACTGGGCGGTCTGGCCGCGCTCGGTGCCCTCGGGCTGTCCCGCTCCGAATCCGTCACCGTCCCACTCGGACGCCGAAACGCCCCTCGGCCTGGGGCAGCCGACCGGGATCCCCTGGACCTGCTGAAGCGGATGGTGTCCTACGACACGCAGAACTTCGGTCGCGGGGGCGCGACGCGGCCGTTCGCGGAGATGCTCAAGTCGGTCTGGACCCGGGCCGGAGTGGCTGCCGAGATCATTCCGACGCCGCAACCCAACAACGTTCACCTGGTTGCCCGCATCAAGGGCACCACCTCCGCGGCACCGGTTCTCATGCTCGGGCACTCCGACGTGGTTCCGGTCGAACGGGCGAAGTGGGACGTCGACCCGTTCGCCGGTGTCGTCAAGGACGGGCAAATCTTCGGCCGCGGTGCGTTGGACATGAAGGGCATGAACTCGGCCACCGTCAGTGCCCTGCTCCGCCACGTCGCCGAGGGTGCCCGATTCGAGCGGGACGTCATCGTCCTGACCGATTGCGACGAGGAAGCCGGCTCGTACGGAGCCACCTGGCTCGCCAAGAATCACTGGAACAAGGTCGCCGCCGGCATGGTGCTCACCGAAGGCGGCTGGTTCCTGGCCCAGAAGGACCAGCGCACGCCTATGCTGATCTCCGTCACGCGGCAGGACAAGGTCTATTTCAACCTCGACCTCACCGCGAACGGGATCGCCACCCACTCGTCGAAACCGAACCCGGACGCCGCGATCGTGAAGCTGTCGCGCGCCGTTGCCGAGCTCGGCGACTGGCTCGCACCCGTCCACCTCACCCAGGTCACTCGGCAGTACTTCGCCGCCCTCGCCGCCGGGACGCGCGACCGACAGCTGGCCCGGGCCGTCACCGTCATGCTCGCTGCCCGCTCCCAGGAGGCACTCGAGCGGGCCGCGCGGGTCGTGGTCGCCCGATCGTCCTACCCGTGGCTGCACAGCTCGCTGCTGCGGACCAAACACGCGTTCGTCATCGAGAACGCCGGCTACAAGGAGAACGTCATCCCGTCGTCGGCCCGTGTTCGGGTCAACTGCCGTGCCATCCCGGGCGGGCAGGAGCCGCGCCAGTTCCTCACTCAGGTGCGACGCATGATGGCGGGACGGGGCATCTCGGTCGTGTTGGTGACTCCGGCGGGGACGAGCGAGACCGAGCACCTGCGTGACCTCGACAGGAGATGGGCGACGCCGCCAGCGCGGCTGGACACGCCTCTCTACGACGCGCTGTCCCGGGCGGCCAAGAAGACCTACCCGGGCGTAGTCTTCACGCCGGCGCTCTTCGAGGCCGGAACGAGCCTGCGTGCGTGGCGGGACAGGAACATCCCGGGGTACGGCGTCTACCCACACGTCATCAGCAACGAGCAACTGATGGCGATGCATGGCACGAACGAGCGCATCTACGTCGATGCCCTGCGCCAGGGAACGCAGTTCATGTACGAGATGTTCTCCCACTTCCGCAGCTGACCGGGGTGCTCCTGTGGGCCGACAGGGGGCGATGCCGACCGGAGGTACCTGCTCGACGCCGTGTCGTGTGAACGGTTCCGGTGCCGGGGAGAGCGTCGGGGTGGCGCGTGGAGACGTTCGGGTCGCTGCATCCGGGCAGTGGACCGACCCGGAGGGCCTGCGGCTGCCGGCCGGTGAGGTGCATGGGTGGCATCCGGGGACGAACCAGACGCTCTGCGGCGTCCCCCTCAGTCGCTCCGGTCTGCTCCGCTTCGCCCACGTCGGTTGGCCCGACGTGCAGGTGGAGTCAGGTGGGATGGCCGACGCGGTGCAGCTGGTCTGCCCGCGGTGTGCGGCCCCGGTCCGGGGACGTCGACGCGACGAGCGCAGCTGGCGGAGGCAGGCACCACGTCCGTGACCACAAGCTCGTCGCGGACGATGTCGTCGGTGACGTTGTCTTGACCCCCGTCCGCCGCCCAGATGGCGGCCGAGGCAGACCAGAGCGACCGAGCCAACTGCCAGGCGACAGCGCCCGGACTCGACGTCATTGCTGCCTCCTGGAGACGGGCGTCATCGCGATTCGGATCTCCTTGAACAAGATGGAGGGTATGACGGAGTCGTTGCGGTGTGAATAACCTGTCGAAAATCGTTAGCCCTCTTCGTACGAGGCCGCGGGTCCTGAACCGGCCCGAAGGCTAGGAATCGCGACCTAAGTCACATAGCACAACGTTCCTCGAATAGGACCGACAACCGTGCGCGTCGACCACATCTTCGCGACGGCACCGCGAAGGCGGTGACGGGAGCCCGGTATGTATCCGTTGGTTCGGCTCCCAAGCCGACGGAAATCGGGGTGCTACGACGGGCCATGCGGAAACGGAAAGCGACGTCGGCGCCCCCCACGACCCGCGGGACGGACGGCGCGCTCACCGCCCTCGTGGCACGCGTTGCGACCCCGCCTGGGCAACAGCAGGGGGGCACTCGACCCCACTCCGAACTTGCGGCATCGCCTGATCGCACAAATATCCGACATTGCGCCAACAGTGACAGCAACGACGACGCGATCGCCAAGGAAATACTCCGCCGCTGCCTCTTCACAAACGAATCCGGGGTGGCGGTACTGTGTCGCGGGTCCGCTACCGACACCGGCGTCGGCCCTCACCAAATCGGGTCCGGCAATCTATGCCGGCGCAACGGCGAGCACTTCGATACGGCGCCCGTTTTCCGTTTCGCGCCCGAGGCCCCCGTTTTTCGATCTCGACTATAACCATGGTCAAAGGAGCTAAGCATGAACCGCGAACTGAACCGAGGGAAGCCACGACGGCGCCGGCTACAGCGCCTTGCGCTCCGGTCGTCGGAGATGCACTCGGCAGTGCTGGCGCTGGTGCGTCCGTACTGCGTACCGCTGCTCAGGCTGTCACTCGGACTGGTCTTCCTCTGGTTCGGGGTGCTCAAGGTGATCGGACTGAGCCCAGTGACCGACTTGGTCGCCGGCACGATGCCGTGGTTCGACCCATCGTGGTTCGTCCCGCTGCTCGGCACCATCGAGTCGGGGCTGGGTGTGGCGCTGATCGCCGGGCGGTGGCTCCCCGCGGTGGGGGCACTGCTTACCGCCCACCTCGCGGGCACCTTCCTCGTGCTTCCCATGCAGCCGTACGTCGCATTCCAGCACGGCAATGTGCTGCTGCTGACGACCGACGGCGAGTTCGTGACGAAGAACCTCGTCCTCCTCTCGGCGGCGCTCGTCGTCGCGTGCTGGGCGACGGAGACACCCGCAAGGACTGCCACACCCCGAGGCGCGGCCGTGATCCCGCGCCCGCGCGGTGGCGAGACGGGTCACCGCGGCGACGAAGCCGCCATCGACACGCGCAGTTGTTGACAGCAGTTCTTGTGTGCCCGCGCCAGCAGGTCGGCAAGCACGTCCTGCTCGCGGTGAAAGCTCTCGAGGTGCCCGCAGCCGTCCCACACCCGTAGGTCGACCGAGGGCAGGCGACCGGTGACGCGTTCGACGGCCCGCGGCGGAACGTTGGCGTTGTGCCACGCGTGCCACCACACGACCGGGGTCGAGACCTCCTCGGGCGCGAAATCCCACTCGGTGAGCAGGGCGATCGACTCGTCTGTCCACCCTTCTGCACCTGCCCGCAACGCCTCCCGCACACCGTGGGCGAACGCGCCTTGCCACACCGGGTCCGCCATCACCGCCCAATCACTGTCCGGCGCGCCCTGCATCGCCCGACGTAAGCCCGCGAGCGGGTCGGCCAACAGAGCGAGCCGCTGCTCGGCCAGCAACGCGTGCAGTGAGTTCCAACCCCCGCTGCGGATCCGGCGATAGGCCTCCGCGTTGAGCCCGACCAGGTGCGGCAGGTCGGCATCGGCCAACGGAGCAGCACCAACGACGACGGTCGCCGCACGCACTCGCTCTGGGTGGCGTGCAGCGAGCCCGAGCACGTGCGGGCCACCCCCGCTCTGGCCGAGCACTGGGACGCTGTCGAGTCCCAGATGGTCCAGCAGCTCAACCAGGTCGTCGGCGACATCCGACACGCCGCGTCCCGGAAGACGGGTCGACCGCCCGAAACCGGGCCGATCAGTCATGACCACGCGCAACCCGAGCCGCTCCCACACGTCGAGGCGTGGGTGCCGCGACAAACGCGAGCCCGGGGTCCCCTGAAGCCGCAGGACGGGAGTCCCGCCGGCCACGCCCCACTCGTGCCAGGCGAGGTTGCGAGAGTCCCGCAGGGTCAGGGTAGCGTCCACCGGCCGAGCCTATTGCCGGGGCCACTGCTGTCGCCGAGATCGGCCGACGTGCTGGCGAGACACCGGGAGGCACGACACTGAGAGGGACACCGAGAAGGACACCGAGAAGGACACCGAGAAGGACACCGAGAGAGGACGAGTGAAACAACACCTGGCCGGGGAGCCGGCCTGCAGGACAGGGCGTCGCCGCGCCGCCGGCCGCCATCGGCGGAGCGCACCGGAATGACGACGACCCAGGGCGACGCGACGACCTTCGCCGATTTGACGCTGCGCCCAGAGCTGCTCCGCACGCTGGCCACGCTGGGTTACGAGGAATCGACCCCGATCCAACGCGCGGCCATCCCGCCCATGATCGCCGAGCGCGACCTGCTCGGCCAGGCTGCCACCGGCACCGGGAAAACGGCGGCGTTCGCGCTTCCGCTGCTCCAGCGGCTGCGCCCTGGCAGTGCGAGGCAGCACCCGACCGCACTCGTCCTCACGCCGACCCGGGAATTGGCGATTCAGGTCAGCGAGGCGATCCACCGCTACGGGCGCGAGCTCGGAGCCCGGGTCGTCCCGATCTACGGGGGGCAGCCGATCGGCCGTCAGCTGCGCGCGCTCGGCGACGGTGTCGACGTGGTCGTGGCAACGCCCGGGCGCGCGCTCGACCACATCCGTCGTCAGACCCTGAGTCTGAGCGAACTGACGACCGTCGTTCTCGACGAGGCCGACGAGATGCTCGACCTCGGCTTCGCCGACGACATCGAAGCGATCCTCGACACCACCCCGTCGACGCGGCAGACGGTGCTGTTCTCGGCGACGATCCCGCCGCGCATCGACACGATCGCCCGCCGGTACCTTCGCGACCCGGTCCGGATCATGATCGGCGATGCCTACACCGGCGCCGCGGAAACCCCGCGGGTGCGGCAGACGGCCTACCTCGTGGCCCGACCGCACAAGCCGGCCGCGATCGGTCGGGTGCTCGACGTCGAGGCACCCACCGCGGCCCTCGTGTTCTGCCGAACGCGCGACGAGGTCGACGAGCTCACCGAGACCCTCAACGGGCGCGGGTACCGGGCCGAGGCGCTGCACGGAGGGATGAGCCAGGAGCACCGTGACCGGGTGATGGGCCGGCTGCGAGCCGGGGTCGCCGACCTGTTGGTCGCGACCGACGTCGCCGCGCGTGGCCTCGACCTCGAGCACTTGACGCACGTCGTCAACTACGACGTCCCGTCGTCGCCGGACTCCTACGTCCACCGCATCGGGCGGGTCGGGCGGGCGGGACGGCACGGTGTTGCCATCACGCTGGTCGAGCCCCGCGAACACCGGATGCTCAAAACGATCGAGCGCGCCACGAAACACCGCATTGCGCTGGAGCAGGTGCCGACGGTCGCCGACCTGCACGCGCGGCGGCTCGAGCTCACCCGGGCCGCCCTGAACGAGGTCCTGCTGGAGGACGACACGGAGGCGTTCCGGGTCGTCGTGGAAACCCTCGCCACAGAGTTCGACGTCATGGCCGTCGCGCTCGCCGCGGTCAAACTCGCGCACGAGGCGACCGGCACTCCCGGCGACGAGGAGGAGATCCCCGTCGTCCACCCGCGACCGGAGACCGGGGGCCGCGAGCGACGTCACCGGGGCGATCGGCACGGCCGTGCCGTGCGCGGCGGGATGACGCGCGTATTCGTCGGGGCCGGCCGCGGCACCGGCGTTCGCCCGCAGGACCTGGTCGGGGCGATCGCCGGCGAGTCGGGGCTGCGCGGCCGCGACATCGGCGCTATCGAGATCGCAGAGCGGTTCTCGCTCGTCGAGGTCCCGGAGGAGGCGGCGAACGACGTGATAGCCGCGCTGCGCGCCACCACCCTCAAGGGCAAGCGCGTGACCGTGCGGCGCGAACGCGACCGGTGACGACGCGCCGCACCCCGTCAGCCCTCGCCCGCGAGCGAGGAGTACGCCGCCCGCAGGCTCCGCTTGAGAATCTTTCCGCTCGGGTTCTTCGGCAGCGCGTCGGTCACGACGACGTACTTCGGCGTCTTGAAGGCGGCGAGGTGCTGCCGGCAGTGCGCGATGACCCCCTCCGGGGTGAGGACCACGCCCGGCTTCGGCACGACCGCCGCGGCGACCGCCTCGATCCACACTGGGTGGTTGATCCCGAAGACGGCGACCTCGGCGACACCGTCGAGGCCGTACAGGGTCTCCTCGACCTCCCGGCTCGCGACATTCTCACCCCCCGTTTTGATCATGTCTTTCTTGCGGTCGACGACGCTGAGGTAGCCGTCGTCGCTGAGGACGCCGAGGTCCCCCGAGTGGAACCAGCCGTTGCGGAAGGCCTCCGCGGTCTTTTCGGGATCGTGCCAGTAGCCCAGGGCCGCGTGCGGGCTGCGGTGGACGATCTCACCCACGGTGCCGGGCGGCACCGGCTCGTCGTCCTCGTCCACGACACGGGTCTCGACGTTGAGCACCGGGCGGCCCGCCGATCCGGCGTGGCTCAACTGCTCCCCGGGCGGCAGGATCGTGGCGACCGGCGCCATCTCGGTCTGCCCGTAGAAGTTCCACAGCCGTAGGTGCGGAAGCCGTTGCTGGATCTCCTGCAGCACCGGCACCGGCATCGCCGACGCCCCGTAATATCCCTTGCGCAGCGACGAGAGGTCCGTCGCGTCGAACTGCGGCGCGTGCAGCAGCCCGATCCAGGTGGTCGGCGGCGCGAAGAATTTCGTGACGCTCGCCTCGGCGATTGTGCGCAGCACCGTCACCGGATCGGGAGAGCGCAGGATCACGTTCGTGGCGCCAAGGTAGACGTCCGGGTTGAAGAAGCAGTCCAACTGCGCGCAGTGGTACATCGGCATCGCGTGCGCCTCGACGTCGTCCGCCGTCATGCCGCCGTCGATGATGCAGCTGACGTACTGCGCGATCAGCGAGCGACTGCTCAGCATCACCCCCTTCGGGCGGGCCTCGGTCCCACTCGTGTACATCAGACGCAGCGGGTCGTCGTAGCCGACCGGCACGTCCGGCTCGCTGTCGTCCGGGTGCCGCGCCCAGCCGTCGACCGGCTCCCAGCTCGCCGCCGCCGGCGCACCGTTAAGGTCGATCCAACCGCGCACGCGCGCCTCCACCCCGGACGCGGTTAGCGCCGTCTCGGCCACCTCCGCGAGCGCGTCCTCCGTCACCATCCCGGACGCGCCGGAGTGCGCGAGGATGAACGCCACCTCTTCGGCGCCGAGCATGAAGTTCACCGGGACGAGGACGGCACCGAGCTTGGCGAGCGCGAAGTGCACCGCGACGAACTGCCAGCTGTTGTGCGACAGCAGCGCGATCCGGTCGCCCTTGCGCACGCCCCGCGCGGTCAAGGCGTTCGCCACCCGGTTCACGACCGCGTCGAACTCAGCGTACGTCATCCGTACGTCGCCGTCGACGACGGCTGTCTTGCCCGGATGTCGCAGCGCCGTGCGCCGCACGAGATCCCCCACCCCGTGACGCCGGGCGTGTTCCAGCAGCGGGTTCACGGGCGAGATCGTACGGCGCCGGGGTTCCGCTGCTCGGTGAGCACGAGGGCGACGTCGTCGTTGAGGCGTTTCCCGGCGTGCTCG
>DATGDX010000444.1:0-2571 GCA_035310665.1 Mycobacteriales bacterium
GCCACCACCGGGGCGCCGGCGCGCGCGGCGAGCTCCCGCGCCCGGCGCGCCACGCCGGGGTCCAGGTTCAGCTTCGCGGACGCGGTCACCCCGCGGCCCCCGGTGACTCGTAGACGGTGCGTCCCCGCACGAGCGTGCGCAGGCAGACCGGGGGCTCGCCGTCGAGGTCCGGCAGCCCGGGGATACCGGCCCGGGGGTCGGTGGACCAGGCGGCGACGCGGGGGTCGGGGGCCTGCACGACGAGGTCGCCCGCCGACCACACGGCCAGCGTCGCGGGGGCGCCGGGGACGAGAACCCCCGCGTCGCCCGGGGGGGCGCTCCCCGTCGCGCGCCACCCCCCGCGGGTGTGCGCCGCGAACGCCGCTCGGGCGCTCATCGCGTGCGCCGGGGTGGAGGGGCGAACCGCCGCGCGGATCGCCCCCCAGGGGTCGAGCGGGGTCACCGGCGCGTCGGAGCCGAACGCGAACGGGACCCCGGCGGCCGCCATCGCGGCGAACGGGTTCATCGCGCGGGCCCGCGCGGGGCCGAGGCGCTGCGCGTACGTCCCGCTCGGCCCGCCCCACCGCGCGTCGAACGCGGGCTGCACGCTGGCGAGGACGCCGCACGACGCCAGCACCCCGATCGTCGCCTCGTCCGGGCACTCCGCGTGCTCCACCCGGACCGGGCCGGTCCGGGCCAGCCCGCCGCCCGGACGGTGGTGCCCCCGGGCGAGCCCGGCGCAGACGGTCGCCAGCGCCGCGTCGCCGATCGCGTGGAACCCGGCCTGGAGCCCGGCGTCGGCGCACGCGCCGAGGTGGCGGGCGACGTCGTCGGCGTCCAGATAGGCGTGGCCCCGGGTCGGCGCGTCGGCGTACGGCGCGGACAGCAGCGCCGTGTGCGAGCCCAGCGAGCCGTCGACCAACAGATCCCCGGCGCAGCCGTGCGCGCCCAGCTCGCGGGCTCGGTCGACCGCGGCGAGTTCACCCCAGTACCCGACGACCTGCGGCCCGGGCTCGTCGCGGGCGAGGGCGAGCAGGCCCGCGAGGTCGGGCTCGCCGCCGAGGTCCGGCCCGCCCATCTCGTGCAGGCAGCCGATGCCCAGCTCGGCGGCACGCGCCCGGGCGGCCCGCTGCGCGTCGCGGCGCTGCGCCGGGGTCAGCGTGCCGTAGGCGACCCGTGCGAACCGGCGGTCGGCGCCGAGCCGGACCGGGCCGTCGGCGGCGAAGCCGGCCAACCCGGCGGCCTCCGGCACCGCCGCGCGCAACGCATTGGACACCACCGCGCAGTGCCGGTCGACGCGGGCGAGGTACACCACCGCGCCGGCCGCGGCGCGGTCGAGCTCGGCGACGGTTGGTGCCCGCCGCTCCGACCACGAGGTCTCGTCCCAGCCGCCGCCGAGCAGCGGGAGTCCCGGGGCGGCGCGGGCCGCCGCGGCCACCAGACCGAGCGCCTCGGCGAGCGACCGGGCGGCGGACAGGTCCAGGCCGGTGAGCGCGAGCCCGGTCGCGGTCGTGTGCACGTGCGCGTCGACGAACGCGGGGGCGACCAGCGCGCCGGCCAGCTCGACCACGCTGTCCGCCTCCGGGGCGGCGTCCGCGGAGCCCACCCAGGCGACGGCCTCGTCCTCGACGAGCAGCGCGGTGGCGAACGGGTCGGCGGGTGAGTAGACCGGGCCACCGCGGAACAGGGTCGTGGTCACGCCAGCCGGCTCTCGATCAGCGCGCGGACCCCCGGCTCCGCGCGGACGAGGTCGACGGCGAGCGCCGCGTGCCCGGGCACGTAGCCGTTGCCGATCAGCATGGTCACGTCGGCGGCCAGGCCCTCCGCGGTGAGCGCCGCGGCGGTGAACGAGGTGGCCATCGAGAAGAACACCACGGTCCCGCCGCGGGCGGTGGCCAGGATCGCGCCGCTCTCGCAGCCGGGCACGTCGACGCACACCACGGTCACGTCCGCGGCGGTCCCCACGGCCGCGGCGAGCGCGACCGGGTCCCGCGCGTCCACGCACGCCACGCGGTCCGCCAGCGCGGCCGCGCGCAGCCGCCGCGCCTCGCCGTCGGACCGCACGACGCCCACCACGCGTCCCGCACCCGCTCGCCGCGCCGCGGCCAGCGCCAGCGACCCGGACTTGCCGGCCGCGCCGAGCACGGCGACGCGCGGCGGGCGGCCGCGACCGGCGTACCCCCCCACCACGCGGGCGGTCAGAGCCGGCGCGCCGCACACGTCGAAGACGGTGAGGGCGAGCGGAACGGGCAGGTCGTCGGGGACGCGGACCGCGCTCGACCGGCCGAACAGGATCGCGTGCCCGCGGGCGGGCACCTGCTCGGAGCGTCCGTCCCACCCCGCGAGGTCGTCGTCGAGGGCGAGGGGGGTCAGGGTCAGCGAGACGAGCGTCGCGACGCGGTCGCCGACGGCGAGCCCCAGCGGGGAGGCGGGTCCCACCTCCTCCACGGTGCCGACGAGCATCCCCCCCGACCCGGTGACCGGGTTGTGCATCTTGCCGCGCGCCCGGACGATCGCGAGCACCTCGGCGCGGATCGCGTCACCGGCGCCGTCGTGCGTGTCGGCGAGCTGCCGGTACGACGCCGCGTCCAG
>DATGDX010000445.1:0-5167 GCA_035310665.1 Mycobacteriales bacterium
CAGCCCGCCGCCGGGGTGCGCGGAGCCGCCGACGAGGAACAGCCCGCGGACCGGGGAGCGGTTCGCCGGGCGCAGGAAGGCCGCCCGTGCCCCGTGCGAGGCCGTCCCGTAGATCGCCCCGCCGGGGGCACGGGTCGCCCGGGCCAGGTCGGCCGGGGTGCGCGTCTCGCGGACCACGACCCGCTCGCGCACGTCGAGGCCGCGGTCGGCGAGCCGGTCGAGGAGGTGATCGGCGTACGCCGCGGCGAGCGCGGGCGCGTCCCAGTCCACCCGGCCCGGAACGGCGGCATGGACGGCGGCGTGGACGGGGGCGTTGACGAGGACGAACCACGCCTCGGCGTCGTCGTGAGGGCGTAGCGCGGGGTCGTCTGGCGCGGAGACGTACACGGCGGGGTCGTCCGGCGGCCCCGGCTCGGGGCCGAACACCGCGTCGAACTCCGCGTCGTAATGCGCGGGGAACAGCACCGTGTGGTGGGCGAGGCCGGGGGTGCGCCCGCGCAGCCCGAGCAGCACGACGAACCCGGACAGCGACGGCTGCCCGCGCGGGACCAGCCGCGGGCGGGGGAGCAGGTCCCGGTAGAGGTGGGTCGCGTCGGCGTTCGCGACGACCACGTCCGCCGCGAGCGTGGACCCGTTGGCCAGCCGCACCCCGTCGACCCGCCCGCCGGATTCGGTGACGGCCACCACGTCGGCCCCGGTCCGCACGACCGCGCCCCGGAGCAGTGCCCGGTCGCGCACCGCCTCGGCGATGCGGTACAGCCCGCCCGGGGCGTACCAGCCGCCGAACGTATGCTCCACGTAGGGGATCACCGCCAGCGCGGCCGGCGCCCGCCGAGGGTCCGACCCGGTGTAGGTGGCGTACCGGTCGAGTAGCAGCCGCAACCGTGGGTCGGACAGCGAGCGGCGGCCGAGCCCGCGCAGCGTCCGCCCCGGGGCGATGGTCGGCACGTCGCGGACCTGCCCCAGGAGGGTTCGCCAGCCGGCGAACGGCTGCTCGAGGAACGGCCGGCGCACCGCCTGCCACATCCGACCAGCGCGGTCGAGCAACGCCCCCCACTCGTCGGCCGCGCGCCCGCCGAGCGTGTCCCCGATCGCGGCGAGCACGTCATGGCGCCCCGCGTGCGGCAGGTCGAGCATGGTCCCGTCCGGGAACCGGTAGCGGACCAGGGGGTCGACGGGGACCAGCTCGAGCACGTCGTCGAGCGGGCGGCCGGTCTTGCGGAACAGGTCGCGCAGCGCGGCCGGGAGCGTGATCAGCGACGGGCCGGTGTCCCACGTGAAGCCGCCGGCGCTGCGCGTGTTCAGCTTGCCGCCGACCCGGTCGGCCTGCTCGAGCACGGTGACCTCGTGCCGCAGCCGGGCGAGGCGGGCCGCGGCGGCGAGCCCGCCCAGGCCCGCGCCCACCACGACCACGCGCGCCACCTCAGATCACCCGCCCCTTCCAGCGCAGCGTCCCGCGCCGGCGGCGGACGTGCGAGAGCGCGGTCAGGTAGCCGAGCAGCGCGACCGACAGCGGGTGCGCGAGCGCGTCGGGGAGCACGCGCCCGCCGGTGCGCCGCGCGGTGACGACCCGCCCGGCCGCCCCGGCGAGGTAGCCGAGCAGGCCGGCGCGGGAGCCGCGGAGCGCGGCGAGCGGGGGGAGGACGTAGAGCGCGGCGAGCGCTCCGATCGTCGCGGCGGCGGCCGGCGGTGGGCCGAACGCGACGTGCAGGGACTTTGTGTAGCCGTCGCGGACCTCGGGCCAGCCGGCGTACATCCGGCACCGGGCCAGGTGCGTCCCGTCCGCCACCGTGCCGCGGAAGCCGTGCCGTTTCAGGGTCCGCAGCAGCGCCACGTCCTCGACCACCCGGGAGCGCACCGCCCCGTGCCCGCCCGCGGCGCGGTAGGCGGCGGTGTCGACCGCGAGCAGCTGCCCGTTGGCCGCGGCCAGCGACGGGCGTGCGGAGCGCTCGGCGAGCCGCAGCGGCAGGAACGTCAGCCACGACCACTGCAGCAGCGGTTGCAGCAGCCGCTCCGACCAGGTCTCCGCCTGCTGGCGGGGGTACGGCGAGACCAGCGCCAGCCCGTGCCGGCGCAGCAGCGCCACGGTCGCCGCGACCGCGTGCGGCGCGAGCACGACGTCCGCGTCGACGTACGCCAGCACCGTCCCGGTGGCCCGTTCGGCGAGGCGGGCGCACGCGTGCGGTTTGCCGAGCCAGCCCGGCGGCGGGGGCGGGGCGGTGAGCAGCCGCACCCGGGGGTCGTCCCGTGCGACGCGGCGGACGAGGTCGCCGGTGCCGTCCGCCGAGCCGTCGTCGAGGACGAGCACCTCCAGGTCGGGCAAGCCGCGCTGCGCGCGGATCGCCGCCAGGCAGGGCAGGACCCGGGAGGCCTCGTCGCGCACCGGGAGCAGCACGGACACCCGTTCCACGGTCGGCGGCGGGTCACCGAGGGGGACGCGCAGCAACCGCGCGTTGACGGCGGCGTGGGCGGTGAGCGCCGCCACGACCCCGCCGACGAGGGGGCCGACGAGGGGGCCGACGAGGGTGCCGAGGGGGGTGCCGGGGACGCTCACGCCACGCGCCATCGCCGCAGCAGCCCGATCGCGACCACGCCCATCCCGAGCCCGCCGGCGAGCGCGACCGTCGGGCGCCCGAAGAAGGCGAGGTGCGCGAGCAGCGAGGACGCGTAGGCCCACAGGTACAGCGCGATCGGGAGCCGGTCCGCGGCACTGCCCCGGCGGGGGGGCCGGCGGGGGAGCCGGTCGAGCCCCGCGGCCATCGCGACCCCGACCGCGAACCAGGCGAGGAAGTTGCCGGCGGGGACGTCCGGGATGCCCGGAACGGTCGCCCCGACGTCGGTCCAGCCCCAGTGCCCGGCCGCGACCATCTGCGGGTCGAGGAACAGGTCCCACGCGGCCATCGCCCACCCGGCGACCAGGGCGCGGGGCAGCGGGCGGGCGGTGAGCCGGGCCGCGGCGACGTACGCCGGATACGCCATCATCACCCACGCCAGCGGCACCACGAGCGGGACGCCGAGCAGCCGCGGGCCCAGCGAGTCGCCGTAGGCGTAGCTGCCGAACGGGAAGCCCGTCGCCACCCCCACCGCCTCCACCGCGAAACCCCCGCCGGCGGCGAGCGCGACGAGGCCCGCGGCGTACCTGCCGCCCCGGACCACCGACGCGTGGGTGACGTTCGCCGCCGCGAACAGCAGCACGATCACGACGGTGAGCGGGTCCGAGGGCGCGAGCGGGTAGACGATCTGCGCGAGCACTGCGGCCGCCCCGAGGGCGAGCGGGACGAGGGTCACCGCGAGCGCGCCCGGCGGCGGCCCCGGCGGGGGCCACCGTGCAGGTCCCGGAGCACGACGTGGGCGGCGGAGCGGCCGCTGGCGCCGAACACGCCGCCCCCGGGATGCGTGGACGCGCCGGTGAGGTAGAGACCCGGGACGGGACCGCGGTACGCCGACCACTCCGGCACCGGTCGCCACGCGAACATCGCGTCGAGCCCCATCTCGAGGTGCATGACGTTGCCGCCGAGCAGGCCGAGCTCACGCTCGAGGTCGAGCGGTGTCTGCACGTGCGCGTGCTCGACCGACGCGGCGAAGCCGGGAGCTGCGCGCTCGACCGCGGCGACGAGCTTGTCCCCCTCCCGCTCGCGGATCGCGTCCCAGCCGGTGCCGTCGGCCAGCCGGTAGGGGTGCCACTGGCCCCATACGGTCACGTTGTGCCGCCCCGGCGGGGCGATCGTGTCGTCGAACGCGGAGAACGTCATCGCGACGACGGCGGGGTCGCGCGGGGGGGAGCCGGCGGCGAAGTCGCCGTACGCGCGGCGCAGGAAAGCCCGCGACGGAGCGATCAGCTGCAGGGCCCGGTGCGCCTCGGGGCCGGCCCCGGGGTAGCGGGGCAGGTCGGTGGTGGCGAGCCGGACGACCATGCCGATGCCGTTGCCGACCCGGATCCGACGGCGGGCGGCGGCCAGCAGCGCGGCGTCGCCGAGCAGCTCCAGCGTGGTGAGGATGTGGCAGCCGGCGAGCACGGCCCGCGCGCGCAGGTGCTCGCCGGAGGCGGTGAGCACGCCGGTGGCCCGGGCGTCGTCGGTGCTGATCTGGACGGCGCCGTCGTCGAGCCGCAGCGCCGCGCCGTACGACCGGAGCCGGTCGACCAGCGCCTCGGCCAGCCGACCCGAGCCCCCGACCGGGTGCCCGGGCGCGCGCCGGTGCAGCATCGTGTTCCAGCCGACGAGGTCCGCGGTCGCCACCTCGTGCGTCGGCGGGCCGGACTGCGCGCCGAGCCAGGCCAGCGCGGTCTTGAGCCGCTCGTCGGCGAAGGTCGCGTCGAGCAGCGCGTCCGCCGGCTGGAGGAACTGGCGGGCCAGCTCGATCCCGGGCAGCCCCGTCCCGCGTCCCACCCCCCACAGGGTGCGGCCGAGGTGGCGCAGGGTCGGGGGGTGCTGGAACGCCTCGAAGACGCGGGCGTTGCGATCCCCCCAGTCGGCGACGTAGGCCTGGTAGGCGTCGGCGTCGCGACCGCCGCACACCGACTCGATCGACGCGCAGGTCCGGTCGACGTCGACCCAGAACGTCACGCCGCTGCCGTCCGGGAACGGTGCGTAGCCCCACGGGTCGAGGTCCTGGTAGGCCAGCCCGCACTCGGCGAGCCGCAGGTCCTCGACGATGCCGGTGTGCCGCACCATGACGTGCGCGCTCGACCCCCGGTCCATGCGGTAGCCGGGGAAGCGTTCCACGGTCGACACCGCGCCGCCCGCGATGCTGTCGCGCTCGACCACCTCGACGTCGAGCCCGTCGCGCGCGAGGTAGCAGGCGGCGACGAGGGCGTTGTGCCCGGCGCCGACGACGACGAGGTCACGCACGGCGGGGTCACGCACGGGCTGCCGGGACCGGCAGCGGGGCGCCCATGATGCAGAAGTCCTCGTCGCCGCCGGGGAAGCGGAACCGGGTGCACAGGTCGACGAACCCCATCGACCGGTAGAGGACGCGGGCCGCCGTCTCCCGGTCCATGGTCGACAGCAACGCGCTGCGGTGCGGAACCCCGTCCAGCAGCCGGGTGAGCAGCGTGCGCCCCAGGCCTCGCCCCTGCGCCTCCGGGCGCACGTGCAGTTCCGCGACCTCGAAGGCGTCCGGCAGCCACCGCTCGCGCTGCTCGCCGGTCAGCGCCGTCCGCACGACG
>DATGDX010000446.1:0-11223 GCA_035310665.1 Mycobacteriales bacterium
GGACACCTGGTCACCGTCGAGGGACCGGTCGTCGAAGAACAGCTGGTAGCGCAGGCCGGAGCAACCGCCGGGCTGCACGGCGACCCGCAGCGACAGGTCGGAGCGGCCCTCCTGGTCGAGCAGGTTCTTGACCTTGGCGGCTGCCGTGTCGGTAAGGACGACCGTCGAGCCGGCCGTGTCCTGGACGGTCATACGAAGACTCCCGCGGGCAGTGGTGGTTGTCCCTGGTTCTTGCTCGGTGTTCTCTCTCGGTGCCGACTATCGTGACACAGGCTCACCGCGGCGACCACGCCCGCGCGACGCGGGCGGCGAGCGCCGCGAGGTGCGCGGCGGGGTGGGCGAACGCCTCGTCCAGCGACCCCGCCTCGTCCACGGCGGCGTACGCCGCGTCGACGCCCGCCGCCGCGAGTTCCGCGCCGGCGACACCGACCTGCCCGGCGAGGACCAGGCACGGGCGCCCCGCGGCTCGTGCCGCGGCGGCGACCCCCACGGTCGCCTTGCCCCGTAGCGACTGCCGGTCGAACCGTCCCTCCCCCGTGATCACGACGTCCGCCCGCGCGGCGCGGTCCGGAACGTGCAGCAGCTCGAGGACGAGCGCGATCCCCGGCTCGGGCCGCGCGCCGGCGAGGAAGAGCCCGAACCCCAGGCCGCCCGCCGCACCCGCGCCGGGCCGGGCCGCGAGCCGGGGATCGGTCAGCTCGGCCCAGCGGGCGAGTGCGGCGTCGAGCGCGGCCACCTGCGGCGGGGTGGCGCCCTTCTGCGGGCCGAAGACCGCGCTGGCCCCCTCGTCGCCGAGCAGCGGGTTGTCCACGTCGGTGGCCGCGACGAGGGTCGCGTCGGCCAACCGCGGGTCGAGCCCGGTGAGGTCGACCGCGTCGAGCGCCGCGAGCGCGAGCCCGCCGCGGCGCAGCACACGCGGCGGCCCGGCCGCGACCGCGCCGAGGGCGGCGAGCATCCCGGCGCCGCCGTCGTTCGTCCCCGACCCCCCCAGCCCGACCACGATCCGGCCAGCGCGCGCGTCGAGGGCCGCGCGGAGCAGCTCGCCGACGCCGTACGTCGTCCCGTCCACGGCGGCCGCCGCGAGGTGCAGACCGCAGGCCTGCGCGCTTTCGACGTACGCGGTGGCGCCGTCGACGCGCAGCCGCGCCGCGACCCGCTCGCCGCGCGGGCCGCTGACCGTGACGACCCGGACCTGGCCGGGCGTCACGTCGACGAACCCGGGGCCGCCGTCGCTGACCGGCGCGAGATCGAGCTCGTCCTCCGGCGCGGCCGCCCGCCAGCCCTCCACGATCGCCTGCGCGACCTCGGGTGCGGTCAGGGTCCCGGCGTACTTGTCCGGGGCGACGAGGACACGCATCGACGACCCTTCCGCCACCCCACCAGATCAGCCGGTCACAGCAGCGGGCGCCCGTCGAAGACGCCGAGGTCCTCGCGGTACAGCTCGATCTGCACGCCGTTCGGGTCGCGCAGGTAGAGCGACTCCTCGACCCCGCGGTCCGGCCCGAGGTAACCGACCCCCGCCTCGTCCAGCCGGGCGCGGAGCCGGGCGTGCTGCTCGGGGCCGACGGAGATCGCGACGTGCTGGACGCCGCCGATCGCCTCCACGGCGCGGGCGAGCCCGAGCCCGGGGAAGTCGAAGAAGCCGAGCAGGTTGCCGTGGCCGACTCGAAGAAGAAGTGCGTCGACCCGGGGTAGTCGCGGTTCTCGACCAGCTCGACGAGCGGGAAGCCGAGCAGGTCCTGGTAGAAGCGGATCGTGGCCTCGACGTCGTCGCAGACGAACGCGGCGTGGTGAATCCCGGCGCCGGTGGTCGCCGCACGGGAGGCCGGGGGGCGCAGGTGCCGCTCCCGCAGCTCCGCCTGGCGGGCCAGCGCCGCCTGTCGGTCGTCGGTCACCATCCCCTCACCCCTCACCCTCACCCCTCACCCTCGACCTACAGACCCGGCGCGCCTACAGACCCGGCGCGCCCCAGACTGGGAACCAGCGCGCCAGGTCCGGCTCCACCTTGAGATCGTTCGCGAGCAGCCCGCGGACCTGCAGCTCGAGCGCGGTGTCCCGCTTCTCGCCGCCGAGCGGGGCGAACGGGTAGAACGTGCCCCGCTTGTACAGGTAGACAAGGCCGAGCCGGCGGCCGGCCTCGTCGCCGAAGCAGACGATCGAACACAGCAGCAGCGGGCCGAACCCGGAATCCTGGAGCGTCGCGTTCGCGGCGTGCAGGTCGGTGACGAGGCCGGGCACATCCCCCGGGTCGTGCCGGACCACCAACCAGGTGAAGCCGTAGTCGTCACGCACCTGCTCGCCCCGACCGAGCAACGCCTGACCCTCGGTGGTGGCCGCCGTCGCTGCGGCGCCCTCCGCGGCCCGAAAGCACACCGAGCCGACCCCCGTCGGCCGGAAACCGGCGGCGCTCTCCAACGTCAGGGCCGCGTCGGGAACCGCGAACAACGCGTCCAGGTTCGCCGGCTTCGGTCGGGACCGGCCGAGCAGTGTGTCGAGGAGTCCCATCAGCCCGCCCCAGTCAGAGCTGTCAGAGCTGTCAGAGCTGTCAGGCGTGTCAGCGTCGGACCGGTCGGAGCTGTCACACCGGCTGGCCGAGCTCGCCCGCGATGTGCGCCAACTGGTCCAGCCGGCGCTCGAGCGGCGGGTGGGTGGAGAACAGGGACGAGAGGCTGAACCCGCGGGCGATCGCGGGGGTGAAGAAGAAGGCGTTGAAGGGCTCGGCCGCCCGCAGGTCCCTGGTCGGGATCCGGGCCATCTCCCCCGTCACCTTGGTCAGCGCGGACGCCAGCGTGGACGGCCGGCCGGTGAGGAACGCGCCGGCGCGGTCGGCGGCCAGCTCGCGATACCGCGACAGAGCGCGGATGAGCAAGAAGCTGAGCGCATAGGCGACCGCGCTGACGAGCACGACGAGCAGGAACACGGCGGCCGTCTGGTCACGGCGGTCGTCGCGGCGCCCCCCGCCGAATCCGCCGTACATCCCGAACTGCAGCCCCATCCGGGTGATGAACCCGGCCACCACGCCGAGGAACGACGCGACGGTCATCACCGCGACGTCGCGGTGGGCGACGTGCGACAGCTCGTGCGCCAGCACGCCCTCGAGCTCTTCGCGGTCGAGCCGTCGGAGCAAGCCCGTCGTCGCGCAGACGACCGCCCGCTTGCTGTTGCGTCCGGTCGCGAACGCGTTCGGGACGTCCGAGTCGGCGATCGCCACGACCGGTTTCGGCATGTCCGCGAGGGCGCACAAGCGGTCCACGATGCCGTGCAGCTCCGGCGCCTCCTGCGGCGAGACGACCCGGCCGTGCATTGCGTAGAGCGCCAGCCGGTCGGAGAAGAAGTACTGGACGAGGAAGAACCCGGCGGCGACGACGAGGACGAGCAGCCACGGCGCCCGCACCGCGACGAGCGCCGCGATGAACGCCACGTAGACGAGCCCGAGCAGGAACACGGTCACGACCATCCGGGCCGTGAGGCCGCGGTCTGACCGGAAGCGGGTGCGCACTGTACCTATCCCGTCTCAGCCGTCTCAGCCCGGGATCAGACCCTCGTCGCCGAGCAGCTCGCGAACCTCGTCCACGTGCGCGTCGTCGGCGGGCAGCACCAGGTCGGAGGGTTCGAGCGCGTCGTCCGGCAGAGGGGTGCCGACCGCGCGCACCCGGTCGAGCAGCGCGACCAGCGCCGCGCGAAACCGCGCGTCGTCGTCCGCCTCGACGGCAGCCTGCAGGTCGTCGTCGAGCTGGTTGAGCGCGTCGATCTCGCTGTCGGGGACGTTTCGCTGACCCTCGCCGAGGATGCGGACGATCACGCAGGGCCTCCCTGCTGCGGCGGGTTCGCCGTGCCGAGCTCCTTGGGCGCCGGGGCCCCGGTGACCTCGCCCTTGAGCCGCGCGAGCTCCAGCTCCACGTCGGTCCCGCCCGAGAGCTGGTCGAGCTCGGCCTGGATGTCGTCCTTGACCGTGCCCGTCGCGTCGGTCAGCGCCCCGGAGGCGAGCAGCTCGTCGACGGCACCGGCGCGTGCCTGCATTTGCGCGGTCTTGTCCTCGGCCCGCTGCACGGCGAGGCCGACATCGCCCATCTCCTCGGAGATCCCGGCGAACGCCTCGTTGATCTTCGTCTGGGCCTCGGCGGCCGAGTAGGTAGCCTTGATCGTCTCCTTCCGGGTGCGGAAGGCGTCGACCTTGGCCTGCAACCGCTGCGAGGCGAGGGTGAGCTTCTCCTCCTCGCCCTGCAGCCCGGCGTGCTGGGTGCGCAGGTCGGTCAACTGCTGGTCGACGGCGCTCTTGCGCGTCAGCGCCTCGCGGGCCAGGTCCTCGCGGCCCCCGGCCAGCGCCTGCCGGGCCTGCCCCTCGAGCTTGGTCGCCTGGCTCTGCATCTGCTGCATCTGCAGCTCCAGGCGTTTGCGGCTGGTGGCCACGTCCGCGACCCCGCGGCGCACCTTCTGCAACAGCTCGAGCTGCTTTTGATAGGAGTAGTCCAGCGTCTCTCGCGGGTCCTCGGCGCGGTCGAGCGCCTTGCTCGCCTTGGCGCGGAAGACCAGTCCCAACCGCTTCATCAGGCCCATGCGGCCGACGCCCCTTCCCTGACGTGGCGACTGCCCTGCCTTCAACCTATCCCGTGCGCGGCGTCTCCCGCAGCGGCTCCGGAATCTCCCGCGCGGCTCGCCGCGGCGTTCCGCGCCCGGTTCGTAGGCTGGCACCGTGTTCCGCCTCCGCCGCAGCTCCACGAGCCGAGCCAGCACGAATCGAGCCACGACCGGTCGCGAGGGGGCCCGCCCGGACGGGGCCGACCCGGCGGCTCCCGCGAGACTGGGGAGCAAGGGCCGCCCGACCCCCAAGCGCCGGGACGCGGAACGGCGACGCCGGTCGGTCGCCCTTGCGGGCGGTGCGTCCGCGGGGCGACGGCTGTCGCGGGAGGAGATGCGTGAGCGCCGGCGCACCATGCGCCGGGCGCTGGCGAGCGGCGACGAGCAGAACCTGCCGCCGCGAGACGCCGGGCCGGTCCGCCGCTTCGCCCGCGACTACGTCGACGCCCGCCGCAACCTGGGTGGGCTGTTCCTGCCCGGTGCGATCGTCGTGTTCCTCCTGGGTTTCGGCCCGCCGACCGTCCGGCTGGTGGCGTACGCCGCGCTCTACGCGCTGCTCCTCGCGATCGTGGTGGATTCGATCGTGCTCGCGCGCGGGCTGCGGCGCGCGGCGCGGGCGCGGTTCCCGGACGGCGACCTGCGGGGGCTCACGTCGTACGCCGTCATGCGCGCGCTGCAGGTGCGCCGCCTGCGGCTGCCCCCGCCGAAGGTGGCGCGGGGGACGCGAGTCGTTTAGGCCGGCGCCGGCCCGGTTACGTGACGCGGCATGCGTTTCCGACGTCTCGGCACGAGCGGTCTGAAGATCAGTGAGATCTCCTACGGGAACTGGCTGACGCACGGCTCCCAGGTCGAGGAAGAGCAGGCCCGCGCCTGCGTGCATGCCGCCTTCGACGCCGGGATCACGACGTTCGACACCGCCGACGTCTACGCGCAGGGCGCCGCGGAGGAGGTGCTGGGCCGGGCGTTGGCGGGCCAGCGGCGGGAATCGCTCGAGATCTTCAGCAAGGTCTACTGGCCGATGGGCCCCGGACCGAACGACCGGGGGCTGTCCCGCAAGCACGTCACGGAGGCCTGCGACGCCTCGCTGGGCCGGCTCGGGGTGGACTACCTCGACATGTACCAGGCGCACCGGTTCGACCACGAGACCCCGCTCGAAGAGACACTGCGCGCCTTCGACGATCTTGTCCGCGCGGGCAAGGTGCTCTACGTCGGCGTCTCCGAGTGGCGGGCCGAGGAGATCTCGGAAGCCCTCAAGATCGCTGACGAGATGGGCTTCGATCGCATCGTGTCGAACCAGCCGCAGTACAACATGCTATGGCGGGTGATCGAGGCCGAGGTCGTGCCGCTGTGCGCGGAGGAGGGCATCGGCCAGATCGTGTGGTCGCCGATCGCCCAGGGCGTGCTGACCGGGAAGTACCGGCCGGGGCAACCGCCGCCGCCCGGGTCGCGGGCGACGGACCCGGCCGGGTCGCAGATGATCCGGCGCTTCCTCGACGACGACGTGCTCGTCCGCGTGCAGCAGCTGGGCCCGATCGCCGCCGACCACGGCCTGTCCCTGGCGCAGCTCGCAGTGGCCTGGGTGCTGCAGAACCCGACCGTGAGCTCCGCGATCGTGGGGGCGAGCCGGCCGGAGCAGGTGCACGACAACGTCAAGGCCTCCGGCGTGACCCTCGACCCGGACGTGCTCGCCCGCATCGACGAGATCCTCGGCCCGGTCGTCGAGCGCGACCCGGGCAAGACGCGAAGCCCCAACCCGCGCGCCTGACTTCCCGGGGTTCCCCTGCGCCGATGTCGACGTTCTTGAGGTCCGACCACCGGGTGAGGCGTCAAGCACGTCAAGATCGGCGGCGGAAGGGGGACCGGCGGGGGAAGGGGTCAGTCCGGGTGCAGGCTCATCGGGCCGTACACCGTGCGGTCGCCGTCCAGCAGCGTCACCTGGTGCACTCCGGCCGACAGCAACTCCCGCCAGTTCTCCCCGAGCCAGCTCTCCGCGTCCGCCTGCGTCGGGAACGGCGGATGGGCGGGGGCGAGCGGGGCGTCGACCGGCGCCGCGTCCGCGCCCTCGTAGCGCCACGTCCACGCCATGGTTCCCCTCCTCGGTCCCTCTTCCGCGCGTCCGGGCCCGGCACACCGGTCGGACACGCCGCCGGGCAGGGAGGGTAACGGTCCCGGGGGTCGGCAGGTCCCGGACGAGCCGGCCTGGGGTCGTGCCGCGGGCCGCGTCGAGCGCCCGTTACGTTCCGCGCGTGGACCTGACGCTGCTCGGCACCGGCGCGGCGGAGGGCTGGCCGGACCCCTTCTGCGCCTGCGCGTCGTGCGCGCGGATGCGGCGGCGAGGCGGCGTGCGCGCGCCGACGGGCGCCCTGCTCGACGCGACGGTGCTCGTCGACTGCGGCCCCGAGGCACTGGGCGCCGCGGCGCGGCTCGGGCTCGACCTGTCCGGCGTCCGGCACCTGCTGTTCAGCCATGCACACGGTGGGTGGGACGCCGTGCCGCGGTGGCGGTCGTGGGCCGGGGGCGGCGAGGCTCTGGACGTCGTCGCGCCGCCGTCGGTCGTCGCCGCCTTGCGCGAGCGCGCCGGGCCCGGCGACGCGGTCACCTTCCGCTCGGTGGGGCCGGGCGACGTGGTCGACGTGGCCGGGCACCGTGTGCGGGCACTCGCCACGTCAGCGGCCGACCGCGTCCTCTACGACCTCGCGGCCCGCGGCGGGGGGCGGCTGCTCTACGCGACGAGCACGGGACCGCTGCCGGAGGCGACGGTCGAGGCCGTGCGTGGGGCGGCGTACGACGTCGTGCTCCTCGCGGAAATGTTCGGCGACCTGCCGGCGCCGCGCGACGCGGGCCTGAACCTGACCACGTTCCCGGCCCAGCTGGCGCGGCTGCGTGGGGCCGGTGCGATCACTGACTCGACACAGGTGGTTGCGGTGTGTCTAGGACACCACAACCCGCCGCCCGACGAGCTGGCCAGGCGGCTCGCTCCCTGGGGAGCGCGGGTGCTTCCCGACGGCGCGAGGCTGCGCGTGGGGGCGCCCGACGGAAGCACGCCCTCGCCGCCCGCCCACCGGGTGCTCGTGCTCGGCGGAGCGCGGTCGGGGAAGTCGGCCGAGGCCGAGCGACGGCTGGCGGCGGAGCCCGCCGTGACCTACGTCGCGACCGCCCGCGAGCCCCCCGGCGACGAGGAGTGGCGGGAGCGGGTCGCGGCTCACCGGGCCCGGCGGCCGCGGTGCTGGCGGACCGTCGAGACGGGCGACCTGGAACGGCTGCTCACCGCCCCACCCGACACGGCGCCGATCCTCGTCGACTGCCTGACGCTGTGGCTCGCGGACACGCTGGAGAGGGCGGCGGACCCGGACGGCCGGGTGGCCGGGCTGGTCGAGGCCTGGCGGACGACGCCGGTGCGGGTCCTCGCGGTGTCGAACGAGGTCGGCTCCGGGGTGGTCCCGGTTTCGGCGACCGGACGCAGGTTCCGCGACCTGCTGGGCACGCTGAACGCGCGGATCGCGGCACACAGCGACGAGGTGTGGCTGGTCACGGCCGGGATCCCGCGGAGGCTGCGGTGATCGAGGTGCCGGCTCCGGATGCGGCCGCGGCCGCCGCTGCGGCCGCGCGGCAGGGCCGGTTGGTCAAGCCGCCGGGGGCGCTGGGACGTCTGGAGACGCTCGCCGTCTGGGCGGCGGGGGTCCAGGGCCGCTGCCCACCGCGGCCGTTCCGTCGGGTCAGGGCCGTCGTGTTCGCCGGGGACCACGGGGTGGCCCGCACCGGCGTCTCCGCGTACCCGCCCGACGTCACCGCGCAGATGGTCGCGACGTTCGTCGCGGGCGGCGCGGCCGTGAACGTGCTCGCCCGCCACGTCGGCGCGACGGTCCGCGTGCTCGACCTCGCGGTCGACGGTGAGACACCGGCGCCGGTCGCGGCGTACAAGGTGCGGCGCGGCTCCGGGCGCATCGACGTGGAGGACGCGCTGACCCTCGCCCAGGCGGAGCGGGCGCTGACCGCGGGGAGGGCGGTGGCGGACGAGGAGGTCGACGGCGGCGCGGACCTCCTCGTGCCCGGGGACATGGGAATCGGCAACACGACGCCGGCCGGGGCGCTTGTCGCGGTGCTCGCCGCCCGGGACCCGTCCGCGGTCACTGGGCGCGGGACCGGGCTCGACGACGCCCGGCTCGCCCGGAAGGTGGCGGCGGTGCGGGAGGCGGCGCGGCGCGGGCACGGCGCGCTGCGCGACGGCGGGCCGGTGGCGCTGCTCGCGGCGATCGGCGGTGCGGACGTCGCGGCGATGACCGGCTTCCTCGTGCAGGCGGCAGTACGGCGAACACCCGTGGTGCTCGACGGCGTCGTGTCCGGCGCTGCCGCGCTGGTCGCGGCCGCGCTGGCCCCGGGTGCGGTCGCGTGGTGGGTCGCCGGGCACCGCTCGACCGAGCCCGCCCACGCGGCGGCGCTCGACCGCCTCGGCCTGGTGCCCGTGCTCGACCTGCGGCTGCGGCTCGGCGAGGGCACCGGGGCGCTGCTCGCCGTCCCGCTGCTGCAGGCGGCCGTCGTCACGCTCGCGGAGATGGCGACGTTCGACGAGGCCGGCGTTCGCTCCGGTGGCTGAGGGACTGCGTACGGCGCTCGGCCTGCTCACCGTGCTCCCGGTGCGCCCACCGGCCCGGCCGCGCCCGCGCGCCGCGATGACCTGGGCGCCCGCCGTCGGGCTGCTGCTCGGCGGGCTCGCCGCGGGTGCCCACGCCGTGGTCGCCGCGGGGGCCCGCGGGCCGCTGCTCCCGGCGGTCGGCGCCGTCGCCGCGCTCGCCGCGCTGACGCGGGGCCTGCACCTCGACGGGCTCGCCGACCTCGCCGACGGGCTCGGCTCGGCCCGCCTGCCGGCCCAGGCGCTGGCGGTCATGAAGCGGTCGGACATCGGGTCGTTCGGCGTCGTGACGCTCGTGCTCGTGCTGGTCACGCAGATCGCGGCGCTCGCCTCGACCCCCGACGCGGAGCGTTCCGTCGTCGTCGCCGCGGTCGCCGGGCGGGTGGCGCTGCCCTGGGCGTGCCGGCGCGGGGTCCCGGGGGCACGAGCGGAGGGGCTCGGCGCGCTCGTGGCCGGAACCGTGCCGGTTCCCGTCGCCGCCGGGGTCAGCGCCGCCGCGGTCCTCGTCGCCGGTGCGGTGCTGCCGGTCTGGCGCGGTCCGGTCGCGGTCCTCGCCGCGCTCGCCGCTGCGTGGCTGCTGCGCCGGCTCGCGGCCCGACGGCTGGGCGGGATCACCGGGGACGTGCTCGGCGCGCTGGTCGAGACCGCCACGACGGTCGCACTCGTCGTCACCGCGCTGCTCCCCGCGGCCGCCCTCCCCCTGGCCGCCCTCCCCCTGGCCGCCCTCCCCCTGGCGGCCGCGCGCTGACCGGACGACGACGCAGGCGCAAACCCCGGGCCGGCGGGGCCAGGGTCAGGGCAGTCGCGTCACCGGGGGGAGGCGGACACGAACGGAGGCTTGACCACCCGCACGGGCGCCGGGCGTCCGCGCACGTCGACCCGGGCCTCGTCGCCCTCGCCGATCCCGCGGTCGAGCAGCGCGAGGCCGATCCCCACGCGCAGCGTCGGCGAGAACGTCCCGCTGGTGACCTCACCGACGAGCGCGCCGCTGCCCGACGTAACGCTCATGTGCGGGCGGGGGATCGTCCGCTGGTCCCCGCGCAGGCCCCACAGCAGCCGGCGCGGCCCGGCGCCGCGCTCGAGCAGCAGCGCCTCCCGCCCCCAGAACGCGGGTTTGGACCAGCCGACCGCCCAGCCCAGCCTCGCCTGCACGGGCGTGATCGACAGCGAGAGGTCCTGGCCGTGCAGCGGGTAGCCCATCTCGGTGCGCAGCGTGTCCCGCGCGCCCAGCCCGCACGGCCGCCCGCCGAGCGGCGACGCGGCCGCGAGCAGGGCGTCCCACACCTGCGGGGCGTCGCCGGCCCGGGGCAGCAGCTCGAACCCGCGCTCGCCGGTGTACCCAGTGCGGCACACGACGAGCGGCACGTCACCCCAGCGGGTGTCCGTGAAGGCCATGTACGCCAGATCGGTCGACAGGCCGAGCGCGTCGAGCACGGCCGCGGACCGCGGCCCCTGCACCGCGAGCACCGCGTGGTCCTCGTGCTCGTCGGTCACCGCCACGCCGGGTGGCGCGGCACCGGCGAGCCGGCGGACGACCGCGGCGGTGTTCGCGGCGTTCGGCACCAGGAAGACCTCGTCGTCGCCGCCGAGGTAGACGATCAGGTCGTCGACGACGCCGCCGGTCGCGTCGTCGCAGCACAGCGTGTACTGCGCCTGACCCGGCCCGATCCTCCCGAGTGCGTTGGTCAGGCACGCGTCGACGAACGCCGCCGCTCCCGGGCCCCGCACCCGGGCCTTGCCGAGGTGGCTGACGTCGAACACGCCGACCGCGCCGCGCACCGCGGCGTGCTCCTCGAGCACCCCCGCGTACGACAGCGGCATCTCCCAGCCGCCGAACTCGCCCAGCCGCGCGCCGCACGCCAGATGCCGCTCGTGCAGTGGTGACCGGCGCAGCGGTGACCGGCGCTGGGAGCGGGGAGTGGCGGACATGGCGCGCGACGCTACTCGTCGGCGCGCGCCAGTAGCATCACCGGTCGTGACAACGCTGACGTTGGCGAGCGCGGACCCCGCCGTCG
>DATGDX010000447.1:0-2072 GCA_035310665.1 Mycobacteriales bacterium
ACGCCCGCCGCGTGGACAAGCAACATCCGCGGCAGGGTCGGCGCTTGGATGGCGCGCGATGCAACCCGAAGGAGCTGGCGCGCGACCAGGCATGGGCGCGGGGCCCTCGCCGCGGGCGTCATCGCGGCTCATCGAACTTGAGGGGGCAGGGCCCGCGCGCCACTGGTCGTCCGGCGTGATCGCCGGGTGCAGTGGAAGCGTACGCGGCGCCGCTGGTTGTCGAGATTGCGGAAGCCGAAGGCGGTCCGGGCGGCGTCCTTGACCAGGCGGTTGGTCCCCTCGGTCCCGGCGTTCGTGAATGCCGGTCTCGAGGAAAGCGAGGATCTGCGGCCACCAGGCGTCGACGGTCTCGGCGAGGCGCGTCGCCTCGGGCAGCCCGGCGAGCACGACGGCCTCGCGGAAGCGGTGCAGCCGAGAGGCGATCGTGTGCCGGTCCCGGGCCGCCAGCACCTGGCGAAACCGCTCCTTGACCCCCCACGCGGCGCCGCTCTCGTTCGTCGGGTCGTCGCGCGCGAGGACGGCGGCCAGCCGGCGCAGCGCCCGGGAGCTCAGCCGGTTCCCGGCGCGCAGCAGCAGCCGCCGGTGCGCCCAGGCCGGGTCGACGCGGCGGCCGCGGCGGCGGTGGGCCTCGCGGGTGGCGCGTTGGCGCACCTCGGTGACGACCTCATTGGCGAGGCGCACCAGGTGGAAGTGGTCGACGACGACGCGGGCGTGCGGCAGCGCCCGCTCGACGGCCGCGCGGTAGCCCGCGGCCGGGTCGATCGCGACCACCTTGACCGCGGCCTTCCAGTCCTCGCCGCGGGCGTCGAGCCAGGCGACCACGGCCGTGCCGGTGCGCCCCGCGGCCTGGCCGAGCAGCCCGCCGTCGCCGGCCAGGTCGACGAAGTTGGTCTCGAAGCGCTCGAGGCGTCGCCACCGCCCGGTGGCGTCGCGCGACCAGCGCGGCCGGCCGCGCCGCGTCTCGTCGATGCCGAGCACCGCGGGCGGTGCCGGCTCGGTCAGGACGGTCGCGGCGTGGGCGACGAACGCGTCGTGCGCGGTGGGCCAGCTGATCGGCAGCTCGTCCACGACGCCGGCCACGGACCGTGCGGCGCCGACGGCCCGGGCCGCGAAGCGCAGCAGGCGGCTCGTGGCGCGGGCGCGCGGCGGCAGCTCCGGGACCGACTCGGTGAACGCCGTGCGCGGGCAGCGGTCCTCTCGGCAGCGGCACTGCGCCTTGCGCCAGCGCACCGAAAGCGATGCCTCGCCGTAGGGCAGGTCCTTCGGGCGCGTGGTGCGGTACTGCTTGACCGACGTCGAGAACGCGCCGCAGGACGGACAGGCCGCGGCGGTCGGGTCGTCGGTGACGACGTGGACGGTCCGGGCGCCGTCGTCGTCGACGTGAACCGACTCGACCGCCACCCCGGGCAGGCCGAACAGGACGGTCGTAGCGTTGTCCATGCTCGCGGTTCCTCCACTCGCTGCTTCGAAGCACAGCCAGTGTCGAGGGACCGCGAGCCCTCAGCTCACATCACGAAGATCGTGTCGTGCCCCCTCAAGCTTGAAGAACCCTAATAATCAGGGACACGCCTCCTGATCGTCTGAGCTAGCTGGTCCCCACGTATCCACAGATAAACAAAGGGCTTGCGGAACAAGTCCACGCCGTGCGTGCATGCCTACGAGCGCGTGCGGGCGCGCCGAGGCACGGTCACCAAGAGCCCGCCGAGCGCCGCCTACTGGGTGGGCGCTCGTACGAAGAGCCCGATAAGACCGCCGAGCGTGCCGGTGAAGGCGGTCAGCAGCAGGTCGGGGCTCGTCCTGTCGTTCCCGTCCAATATCGTCCACGCCAACGCGATCAGGGCGAGGCCCATCGTTGCGATGAGTCCCGCCACGACCGCCCTGTACAGCCAGCTCACGTCCTGCGCAGACAGCCTCTCGGGCGAGATGCCGACCGCCTGCACGATGGCCTCCCTCGTTTCAGCGTCGCTCTTGCCCTCCCCGGCCGTGGTGGCGATGGCCCGCATCACGAGTCGGACGAGGTCGGAGCGCTGCGCGGCCGCGGCGGCCCTGTGAAGGTGGGCCTCATCACTACC
>DATGDX010000448.1:0-2638 GCA_035310665.1 Mycobacteriales bacterium
GCGGGTGACAGGGCCCGACCCAGGCGGCACCCTGTGACACGAGCGCGGTCGTAGCGCGAGAGCGGTGGCGGAACGGAGACGACGCTTGTGCGCACTCGGATCATCAGCGTGGCCCTGTTGGCCTCCGTCCTCGCCATCTGCTTGTTCGGCGTGCCGCTGGGTGTCGCGGTGCTCAAGAACACGCTCCAGCACGAGCGCAGCCACCTGATCCAGGTGGCGAGCGACCTAGCGATCACGGTGTCAGGCGACGTCTACCAGGACCACGCCGCCGACCCCGACGACCTCCAGGCCCTCGGAGACGACGACGACAACATCGACGCGGCCGTGTACGACAAGAACGGCGACCTGCTGGCCGGGTCCGTACCCGCCGAGGACGTCGCGGTCGTGGACCGGGCCCTCGACGGCGACGTGAAGGCGGGGACCGACGGTGGCCTCCTCGTCGCCGCGGCCCCCGTGACGCACGCCGACGAGGTGATCGGCGCGGTGCTGGTCACCACTCCGAGAAGCGCAGTCCTGGGCGAGGTCGCTGCCGTGTGGGGCGGAATGGCGGGGCTCGCCGCGGTGGCGGTCACCGTTTCCTGGTTGGTTGGGCGCTGGCAGGCACGGCGGCTGGCGCGCCCGCTGGAGGACCTGGAGGACCGGGCCCATCGGCTCGGGGACGGAGACTTCACGGTCCGCAGCCGCAAGGGCGGGATCGCAGAGATCGACTCGGTGGGGGCGGCACTGGACACCACCGCAGCACGGCTGGACCACTTGCTCGCTCGTGAGCGGGCGTTCTCCGCCGACGCCTCGCATCAGCTGCGGACGCCACTGGCGGGCCTGCGCCTGCGTCTCGAGGCAGCGCTCGAGCAGCCCGACAACGATCCGCGCCCCGCGATCGCCGCCACTCTGGCCGACGCCGACCGCCTCGAGGCGACAATCGAGGAGTTGCTCACCCTCGCTCGCGCCGGGCAGGCCGGGCAGGCCGCCGCCATCGACCTCTCGGCTCTGCTCACCGAGCTCTCGCCGGAGTGGGCGGCACGGCTCGGGCTGGACGACCGCGACCTCGAGGTGCACGTCGAGCACGCCGCCCCCGACGCGTTCGCCTCCGAAGCCGCGATCCGGCAGGTGCTCGCCGTACTCGTGGACAACGGCACCACGCACGGGAGCGGGACCGTGCGGGTGTCGGTCCGCGAGGCCGCCGGCGTCGTGGCGATCGACGTTTCGGACGAGGGCCCGGGCGTGCAGGGGACCGAGAGCCTCCTGTTCGCCCGGCGCGCCGAGCGACGCGACGGGCACGGCATCGGCCTGGGACTGGCGCGCCGCCTCGCCGAGGCCGAACAGGGCCGGCTCGAGCTGACCCAGGCGTCACCTCCGGTGTTCACCCTCCTGCTTCGCGCACACGATGCGCCGACGACGCCGGCGAGCTCCGTGACGGTGCCGGACGCGGAGTCCGCGCCGCGCGCCGGTGTTCGAGACCCTTCGCATCCGGCTCACCGCCGACAGGCCCACAACGGCGAGTGGCTGACCGTCCCGGCCGAGATCCTCGACACGTGACCTCGAAGATCTCGAAGCCGCCAGCGGACGCCAGCCGACACCACCCCGGCGGCCGGTGCTCACCGGGGTGCGACGACGGGGCGTCAGGCCGCCAACGAGGACGTGCTGCGAGGACTACCGGGACGACTGGGTTCGTCCGAGAGCCATCGCCCCCAGCCCGAGCACGACGGCGAGGATCCCGGCGACGACGTTGCTCCAGATCGTCGCCGCGGTCGCGACGTGACCGCTGACCACCCACGGCGCGATGATCGGTCCAGACGCCGATCACTGGCGCGACCCATGCGATGCCGTGGGTACGCCCGTACGCGGAGGCGAACCCCAGCGCGAGCAGCGCCAACGCCACGCCCACGATCAGGTCGTTCGCGGTCAGCGTGGTGAACCGGTGGAACCCCACCACCCACGGGGAGACGGCCAGGTACAGCCCGGTGAGGACGGTGAGCCCGTCCACGGCCTGGGCGGTTGGTGTCTCCGCCGCGGCGTCGTACGTGGCCCGCAGCTCCGCGAGGTGGGGTGCGACGTCATGGCTTCGGTAGCCATGTTCTCCACCGCCTTCTCCAGACGGCGATGACTGTGTTCGCCGGCGGGGGGCTCGGTCACGGCACGGGGGTGAAACCCGCCGGGGAGAGCCAACCAGAAGGTTCTATCGCGGTGCGATACTGTCGTCGCAGGAGGTGCTTGTCGATGGTGCCGCCCGGTCCGCCGCTCGACGACGACGAGTACGCCCGGCTGCTCGCGTTCCGGGTCGGCCTGCGCCAGTTCCTGCGGTGGAGCGCCGAGCAGGCCGCGACCGTGGGACTCACGCCAGCCCAACACCAGCTGTTGTTGGCCATCCGAGGACACGGCGACCCCCTTGGACCGAGCGTCGGAGACCTGGCCGGTTACCTGTGCACCCGTCACCACAGCGCCGTGCAACTCATCGATCGCACGGAGCAGCTCGGCCTCGTCAGCCGCACCCGAGTGGACGGCGCGGATCGGCGGATCGTGCGGCTGACGCTGACCGCGGCCGGCACCGAGAAGCTCGCCCAGCTCAGCGCCGCCCACCTGGAAGAGCTTCGCCGGCTCGCCCCGCTTCTCGACGCGCTGCTCGAGCCGGCCGACAACC
>DATGDX010000449.1:0-2228 GCA_035310665.1 Mycobacteriales bacterium
AGCGGGGTCTCGGGCAGCATCGCCGGGGTGTAGTCGCCGCCCTTGACGTAGACGTCCGGGCGGACCGCCTCGAGGACGTCCGCCGGGGTGTCGCCCTCGAAGACGACGAGGTGGTCGACGCAGGACAGCGCCGCGAGCACCGCCGCCCGGTCCTCCACCGGGTTCAGCGGCCGCTCGACCCCCTTGAGCCGGCGTACGCTCGCGTCGCTGTTGACACCGACGACGAGGACGTCGCCGAGCTGCTTCGCCCTGTTCAGGTAGGCCACGTGGCCGCAGTGCAGCACGTCGAAGCAGCCGTTGGTGAACACGATGCTTCGCCCCGCGGCGCGGTGCGCCCACACCCGCCGGGTGAGACTCCCGAGGTCGAGGACGGCGTCACCCTTGTGCGCGAGGACGTCGCGCAGGTCCTCGCCTGGGCAGACCGTCGTGCCCGGGCGGCGCACCACGACGCTCGCGGCCGCGCTGCCCACCTCGACCGCGCCGGGGCCGTCCGCGCCAGCCGCGAGCGCCAGCGCGAACGCGGCGGTGAAGGTGTCACCGGCCCCCGCCGCCCGCGTCTGGGCGGCCGGCGTCGTGTAGACCCGGTAGGGGGGCCGGCGGCGTTCGAGGAGCACCGCGCCGTCGACGTCCAGGGTCACCACGGCCAGGGCGCAGCCGGCGGCCTCGAGGACCCGCTCGCCGTCGGTCTGGACGACCTCGGCCCGGCGTGGCCCGGTGGTGTCGAGTCCGGCGCCGCCCAGCAGCGGCAGCGTCTCGTCGAAGTTCGGGGTCACCGCGGTGGGGCGCACCGGCGCCCATCGCAGCAGGTTGCGCGCGTCGACGACGGTGGGAACGCCTAGCGCGGCGAGCATCTCGGCGAGCCCGTCGCGCACGCGGTCGGTGAACAGGCCCGCGGCGTAGTCGCTGAGGACCACGACGTCGGCGGTCGCGGCGAGCGACCGCAACCGGTCGAGCAGCTCGTCCTCGCACCCCTTCGCCAGTGGACGGACGTCCCCCTCGTCGAACCGGGTCAGCATCTGCCCGGCGGCGAGAACACGGCGCTTGGCCACGGTTCGCCGTCCCGGCTCGACCAGGACGTCGTCGTCCGGGACCGCGCGGGCGCGCAGCGCGGCGACAAGTTTCCAGCCGTCCTCGTCGTCCCCGAGGACCGACAGGAACCGCGTGCGCGCGCCGAGCGCGACCGCGTTGGCGGCCGTGTTCGCCGCCGCGCCGGGCGCGGTCTGCCGGTCGTCCACCGCGACGATCGGGACGGGGGCCTCGCGGGAGAGCCGGTGCGAGGGCCCGGACAGCCACTCGTCGAGGAATGCCTCGCCGACGACGAGCACGCGGAGGTCCCCGAAGCGCTCCGCGAGGGTGAGCAGGTTCTCCATTCGCCAGCGGTTCCCTTCCCGGCATCTTTTTCCGGATCTTTCCCAGCCCCGCCACGCTCTGCCCCGATCATTCCCGGGGAAACAACGTCCTTGCCCGCGCGCCACACCTCACTCGCTACCGGCTGTTTCCTTTTTAGCGGCGGTGTCTGGGAAAGGCCGAGCGTGAGACGACGAAGCGGAAGGAGGGTCCGTATGGCAACCGAGTCTGGCGGACATGTTTCGAGCACGGTGAAAGAGCAGGCGACGGGCGTCGGCGGCACGGCCCGCGAGGAGGCGGGCGCGGTCGCCGAGCGCACCACCCAGGCGGCCGGCGAGGTCGCGGGGACCGCTCGGGAGCAGGTGGAGCAGGTTGCGGGCGAGGCGATGCGCCAGGCCCGGGACGTGGTCGGCGAGGCGCGCACGCAGGTGCGCGAGCAGGCCTCGGCGCAGCGGGACAAGGCCGTGTCCACGCTGCAATCGTTCGCCGAGGAGCTCCGGTCAATGGTGACCAGCGGCGGTCAGAGCGGGTTGGCGAGCGAGTTCGCCGAGCAGCTCGCCGATCGCACCGAGCGACTGGCGGACTATCTCGGGGAGCACGAGCCGGGTTCGCTCCTCGACGAGGTGCGCGACTACGCCCGCCGGCGTCCGGGCGCGTTCCTCGCCGGTGCCGCCGTCGCGGGCGTCCTCGTCGGCCGGCTGACCCGGGGAATCAAGGACCAGGCGTCCTCCGAGTCCGGTGGCCAGCGGCGCGTGGGAACGCTGGGCACGCAGGCGGGGACGCCGATCGCCGGTGTCACTGCGGAGGGCTACACGACGCCCGGCACCCCGGCGTACGCCCCCGGGGCGGCCACGGTCGAACCGTTGGTCACGGAGGACCCG
>DATGDX010000450.1:0-6508 GCA_035310665.1 Mycobacteriales bacterium
GTGCCTACGGACGAGTGGATCGCGAAGACCAGGCACCTGCCCCCGATCGACGTCGCGGAGGTCCGGGCGGACATCGATCGCGACGTCGATCCCGGGAATCGACTGATGGAGGGGACACCGTGCGCGACGGCCGAATGCACCTGCTCGGCGTCGCAGGATCGACGTCGAGCGGCACCTGGACGAGGGCGACTCCCGCTACCGGGTGCCAGGCGCGGAGACCAGGGACCGGAGCGCGGAGCGCAGCATCCGCCGGTCCACGGCGACGTGCACGACCGTGACGACCAGCGCCGCGAGGCTGAGCCACGCGTGCACGTCGCCCCACTCCTGCCTGGCGAGCCCGAAGAGCAGCTCGCGTCGCCCGGCACCCGGGCCGTGCGGGGCGGCCCACAGCACGACGCCGGAGACGACGGCGAGGCTCCAGACCGTGATGAGCGCGATTCCGATGACGGCCCGCACCTGGGCGCGTCGGGCTACCACCGGACGGCGGCCGATATTTCGGGCCTGGTGAACTCCTCGTCGAAGTCCCGCAGCCGGACCGCCTCCCGCACGACGCCGGCCTTCGCGGAAATCGTGGCGATGCTGACGCCGGCGACCGCGGCGAGCTCCTTCGCCGGCAGGTGCGGCGAGGAGTAGGCGTCGAACAGGAAGTTGACCTGCCCGAGGGCGTAGAGGACGCCGCCGGCCCAGATTCGCGGGTCGCCGCGGCGCAGCGGTGAGGGCCGCTTGCGCGCGAGCTTGGCGACGAGCCGGCGCGCCATCGCGGCGTACTGCCCGTCGAGCGCCGCGTCGCACACCCGGTCGCAGTGCGCGAGGATCTCGCCGACGCGTGACCGCAGGTCGTCCGGAATGCCCCGCCAGTCGAAGGGCTCCGCCTCCGCAAGGGGATACGGCTCGTCCTCGAGAAGATGGGGCCCGGCGCGCGCGTTCAGGTCGTCGACGTAGCGGTCGACCGCGTCCTCGTCGCCGAGGTCCACGCCCGCGGCGAGCATGCCCTGCACCACCGTCTTCGCCGGCCCCCAGGCTCGGGGATCGGCGGCCAGCTCGCGGAACTCCGCGGCGAACTCCTCGACCGCGCGCAGGGTCTCGTCGACGAGCGAGGCCCGCAGCCCTGAGCACCGCCCGGCGTACCGGATCCAGTCGCGGAGCACGTCCGGGACGGCGGCGTACAGGTCGGGCGAGCCGGCGACCTTGCGCGGAAACCAGTCGATCAACAGGATCTCGACCACGACGGGGCTCCACCGCAGCGGCTGCCCGTCCCCGTAGTCGCAGCGGAACGACACCAGGTGGTGGGCGATCTCCGGGCCGTGCGGGTCGTCGTGCCAGTTGGCGCCTTCCGGTGCCGCGAGGAACGACTCGACGAGCCGGCCGCGTTCGGCGGCGGACAGCTCGGGCCGGGGCGAGGAGCTGCCGTCGTCGGGCAGCGTCGCGAGGCGCGCCTCGAGCAGCGGCCGGACCGCCGGCCAGGTCTCGCTCTCGAACGGCGGCCCGACGTCGCTGCGGTCGAGCGCGGCGCGGATGCGCCCCGCGGCCTCGACCGGCGAGATCGGCTCGATCGTGGTGTCGGGCTCGTCGGCGGTGAGCTCGCGGAACTTGCCAACCGTGTCCGGCGGGCCGAGGAATGCGTCCTTGACCAGTGAGCCGACGTTGTGGTCGATGTAGGTGACCACGGTGTGCTCGTGGCCGTCCGGGTATCGGCAGACGAGCATCACGTTGTCGCCGTCGCCGAGGGCGTGCGACATCAGCCAGCACTGGGTGACGGTCGCCTGGCCCACGGACCGGGCCCACTGTCGGTCGCGGACGCCGAGGGCGGTCATCGCGTCGGCGGCGCGGTGGGCGCGGGCGGCGTCGAGCCCCGGGAGTACGGCGGACAGGCCGCGCAGGATCGCCAGCGCCTCGGGGCGGCCGCAGGCGGCGAGGGAGTCGACGAAGCCGGGCACGCCCTGCGGGGAGAGCCCCGACCCCGCCAGCGCGTCGGGGCGCCACAGCGCGGCCAGCGCCGAGGCGAAGGTCTCGGCGTCGACGGGGTCGTCGGTGTCCAACAGGTGCCGAGCCGGGGCGAGCAGCGCGTCCTCCGCCGACCGCTCGTCACTCCCCCGCCGCCCGTGACCCGTCGTGCTCGTGCTCGCCGCGCCCCGCGCGGTCCTCGCCTTCAGGCGCTGTCCCTTGCCCATGCCCCGCAACCGTAACGGCCCCGCGGCGCGGGGCGGGTATGCGCCACGCCGGCGCCCGGCGTGGCGACTCAGGCGGGTGGCGGCGGACCAGCCGGGGACGGCGTGGACCGCGCCGGCAGCTCCGTCTGCACCCGGCGCCAGTGGTAGGCGTAGAGCGGGACGGCGATGACGAGCATCGTGCCCGACCCGACGAGGCCGAGCACCGACTGGCGCCGCTGCGAATCCCGGGCCAGCCGCTCTCGGCGCGCCCGCTCCGCGTCGCTCGCGCCGGGATCGCTCGTCCCCGGGTCCGTGCCGTAGAAACCCGGGTCGGGGTAGAGCAACTCGACCGTGTTGCGGACGACACTCACCGCGGCGAAGATCGAGATCACGAGTGTGATCAGGCAGACGAGGTACAGGTACAGGTTGCGCAGGGTCAGCCGCTCTTGGCCCGCCACGCGGCGTTCACCTCCTCCTCCCCCGTCACCGACACCGCCCCGCAGCGATCATCCTCACAGCCATCGCCGTCGGCCGCAAACCGCCCCACCCCCAGGAGAGTCCGCGCGGGGGACACTGGGTCCGTGACCGGCGAGCACGTCGAGCTGCGCCCGCTCGACGAACATCTGCTGGCGGCGCTGCTCGAGACCGCGGTCGCGGACAGCGACCCCGCGGCGGTGATGCCGACCGCGGAGGCCAGCGCCGAGTGGACGCCGACCCTCCGCGATGCCTTCCTCCGGTTCCACCGCGAGCGGTCACTGGCCGACCCGGGCAGTCGGATGGAGACGACGTACGTCGTCATCGTCGGCTCCAGCGTCGCCGGCGCCGCCCGGCTGCAGGCGCACGCCGGCGGGGAGAGCGTCGACACCGGCGTGTGGCTGGGCCGCTCGCACCGGAATCGGGGCATCGGCACGGCGGTGCTGCGGCTGGTGCTCGCCGCGGCGCGCGGCACCGATGCCCGCCGGCTCCTCGCGCACACGACCGCGGACAACCTCGCCGCACAACACCTGCTGCGGAGGGCTGGTGCGCACCTCGAACCGGTCGGCGACGGGACCGTCCGCGCCACGCTCGAGCTCGCCGCACCGCGATGACGTCACCCCGGGACGGCTACCACCGCTCGTGATGCACGACCTCCCTGAACGGCCGGCGATCCGGGTGCGCGATCGGGGTGAGAGGCCGACCCGCGGGGCGGCCCATCGCGATCAGATAGGCGCAGAACCGGTCGGGAGGAAACCCGAGCAGCGTGCGTGCGAGGTCCTGGTTGGTTACGGCCGCGTGCCCCGCGCCGATGCCCAGACTCGCCGCCACAATCATCATGCTCATCGTAGCCTGCCCGAGGTCGTACTGGAGCAGGTTCTGGCGCCGCCCCTCCTCGGTGACCGGCGCGATGAGCGCGACGGTTGCTGCGGACGAGGCGACGTGCTGCGCCCCGCGCCACACCTTCGCCAGCTCCGTCAACCGCCCCCGATCGGTGACGAGGACGAAATCCCACGGCTGCCAGTTCTGCGACGACGGCGAGCGCCGGCCGGCCTCCAGGATGCCCTCGAGCTGGTCGTCGGGCAGCGGCTCACCGCTGAATTCGCGGACGTTGCGTCGTGACCGAATCGCGTCCCAGGTCTCCATACCGGCGATCTCTACCCTGAGGCCGGCCCGGCACGCCGCCGCGAGCCGTCAGCCGCGCGGATGGGTTATCGGTGGGCGAGGGCCGGGATGGGAGTGGCTTCGGCGGCGTGGTCGAGGTACGGCAGGCCGAACGCGGCCTCGATCGAGCGCAGCAGCGAGTAGTGCGTGTAGGGAGCGCTGTCGGTTTGGGACGGGACCTGGGGCCCGGCGACGACGGCCGTGACGTGGTTGTCGCCGCGCCGGCCTTCGTCGAAGACGACGACGAGCCGGGTGTCCTCACGCCAGGCCGGAGAACGGCGGAGCTGGTCGTAGAGCGAGGTGAGCCACCGGTCCGCGGTGCGGACCGACCCGTCGTGCATGTCGTGCTCGAGGTCGGGGCTGATGAACACGAACCGGGGTAACCGCCCCGCCGCGGCGTCTGTGGCGAACCCGTCGAAGGGCACGACGTGCGAGCAGCGGGACGGGTCGTCGCGCACGCTCGGGAAGTACAGGAACGGATTGTGCTTCTTGGCGTACTCCCCCGCTTTGGCCACAGTGGAGCAGGTGCCCGGCAACCCCGGGAAATAGGCGGCCCACGAGATGCCGGCAGACTCGAGCTGGTCGACGAGGTTCGGCGCGGAAAGGCTGCAGGCCGTGCAGTCGTTCCGCACGCCTCCCGTGGTGCCGGCGAGCATCGCCAGGTAGTTGGGCAGCGACGGATGCGTGATCGCGTGGTACGACGTGAGCAGCGTGCCCTCACGGGCGAGCCGGTTGATGGTCGGCGCCTCCGGCGAGCCGATGATGTCATCGAAGGGATGGTTCTCCTCGACCACCACGACGATGCGCGGCCTCGATGCCCCGGGCGCGGGCGGGGTCGGGGAGGCGGTGCCCGCGGGGGATGTCGTGACCGCCGGCGGTGTGACGACCGGAGGCGCGCTCGGTCCGGCGGACGGTGTGCGGTGCGAAGGACCCGAGCAGGCGGCGAGAATCAGGGCGAGAGTCGACCAGCACACCGCCGCGCGTCGCGACAGCAGGGACATGCGCTTCCTTTGCTCGTGTCCTGTGCTGCGGGTGACGCGTGACGCGGGTTCACGACGACGCGTCACGCGGCAGCTCGTTGCCGCTCGAGTTCGCGGAATGCCGCGACGTGTTGCGCATGCCGCCGCAGTCGGCCGGCGGCGTCAGCGAGCGGCGGGGCAGGTGATTTCGGGGACAGGCATTCCAGATAGAACAGCAGCCGGTAGGCATCCTCCGCACGTCGCCAGCCGACCAGGTCGAGCCGCGGGTGACCCGCGAGCTGCCGCGCGTACGCGGCGAGCGCGGCGAGGATGCGGGAGCGCGGCAACGTCGGTTGGCGGCGCAGCCACGCGGTGCGGAACACACGGTGGTAAAGGTCGTACGACGGCGTCCGGACGTCGCTGAGCCCCCAATCGATGATGCGCGGACCGACCGTCGTGACGCACACGTTCCCGCCGTGCAGGTCACCGTGGCTGAGCGCCAGCTGCACCGGCAGGTCGGCGTACGTCGTGAGGCGGGCGAGGACGTCGTCAACGAAGGACTCGATCGTCGCCCGCGCCTCGCCGGCACGCCCTCCGCCCACCGACTCTGCGAGCCGGCGGGCCCTGGTCCGCACCTCCTCGGCACGCCTGATGGCGTAGGCAGCGAGCGGAGCGGTGCCGGGCGGCAGGGCGGAAACAACCTGTGCGAGCAGGGGAAGGTAGGCCGGCAGGCGCTGCAGCCGGGGGTCAAGCCCACGCAGGCGCCGGCCGTCGACGTACTCCTCGACGTACAGCCGTCGAGGGACGTCGACCGCGAGGATCGCCGGGGCCAGTGGGCACGTGGCCGCGCGGAGCAGCTGCTCGACGATGGCGAGCACGCTCGCCTTTTCCATCGCGGCTGGCAGCACCGCGGTCACCTGGCCTGCCGTAAGGTCGAAGACCTTGAAGCCGGCTGCCACGCGGATCGCGACGTCGCCCGCAGCCGGCAGGGTTACCACCTGCGCGCGGTCGCGACGCGCGTAGCGGACCGCGATTCGGGTTGCCCGTGCGATCTCGCGCGCACGCCGGGTCGGCGCCGGCCCGGCACCGTCTCGTATCCCGATCAGCGACCGCCCTCGCCGCAACAGCAAAGAAGCAAGCGAGGCCGGGTGCTGCTGGACCGAGACGAAAAGTCTGCCGACTCGAACGTAGTCCCCCGATTCGTCGAGCATCCGCACCCCCTCGTCATGTCGGAGCCGCGAACACTCTCCGTGATACTGTTGGGCGCCCACAGCGGAACGGAGGGTGGCCATCGGCGCATCGGTTCGGCGGGCGATCGTCCTGGGCGCGCTGGTTGCCGTGGTTGCGCTTGTGGTGCTCGCGGCGGTCGTCGTGTTCCGCGTCAACCGGCACCCCGAGACGACGACGGGCACCACCGGTCGGGCGCCGTTGTCCGCGGCGGAGTGCCTGGCCCGCCCGGACACGGTCCGGCTCACCGGCCGGCGCGCCACGAATTTCTGGGACCGACGGCCGGCGGACGACAAGACGTACGACCTGCGCGGGCTGGTGTCCACGGCGTACGGGAACGACGTCCCGCCCTTTCCCATCTCCATCGGAATCAAGACGGTTGTCGCGGACGCGCCCGACAGCCCGCTGACGATGGGCAACGATCCCGGCGCCCGGACGTGCGTCATCGGTGGAACGGTGCTCGGCCAGATCCCGCGCGAGCTGACGTGGGGTGAGGTCAAGCGCGGCAGCGACAACCGGTACGACGGGGACGCC
>DATGDX010000451.1:0-7827 GCA_035310665.1 Mycobacteriales bacterium
CAGCGGCGCGCAGCCGCGCCGCCGTCGACCCGGTCGACACGATCTCGACGCCCGCATCCGCGAGCCCCTGTCCGAGCTCGGCCAGCCCCGTCTTGTCCGAGACGGAGACGAGTGCGCGGCGGATCGGGCGGCGGTCGACGGTCACGAGAAGACCACTTTCCTTCCCTCGACGGTGTAGCCACCGAGCAGGCGTCCCACCGCGGCGACCAGCAGGCCGTGCTCGACGGCCTTGATGCGCTCGTGCAGGCGCGCCTCGTCGTCACCCGGCTGCACCCGCACCGGGGCCTGGTCGACGACCGGCCCGGTGTCGATCCCGGCGTCGACGAGGTGGACGGTGGCGCCGGTGACCACGACGCCGTACGCGAGCGCGTCCCGCACGGCGTGCGCCCCGGGAAAGGCCGGCAGCAGCGCCGGGTGGGTGTTGACGATCCGGTTCGGGAACCGGGCGAGGACAGCGGGGCCGAACAGGCGCATGAACCCCGCGCAGACGACGAGGTCCGGCCGGTGCGTCGCGACGGCGTCGGCGAACGCGCGGTCCCACGAGGGCCGGTCCGCGAACTCGGTGACCGGGACGACGAACGTGGGGATCCCCGCCTCGCGCGCCCGAGCCAGGCCACCAGCGTCGGGACGGTCGGCGCCGACCGCGACGACCGTGGCGGCGTACGCCGGGTCGCGGCAGGCAACGAGGAGCGCCTGCAGGTTGCTACCCACCCCGGACACGAGCACCACGAGGCGAGCCGGTGACGCGTGCAGTGATCCTCCCGGTGGGATCCTCCCGCTGGCCTCCGCAGCTCCCGCCGCTGGCACCGGACCCGCGGGCGGCCGCCGCCGGCGGCACGCGTGCGCCACGATAGTGGCGGCGGCGTGGGGACCGACGGGGAGGCCGACGGTAGGGGGTGCGGCGTGCGGGGTGCGGTGGTGCGGGGTGCGAGGGTGACCGGTGTGGCGGTGACGGGTGCGGGGGACGACGCACACGGTGCGCACGAGCCGCAGGACCCGTACGCCGCGCGCTCGCGCGAGGCCGCCCCGGCGGAGGAGCGGCCCGACGGCGGCGCCGAGTGGCCGCCCGGCTCGGGCCCGGCGTTCGGCACGCGCCCTCCGCCCCCGTCCCGATCGCACGCGACGATGGTGCTGGTGCTGGGACTGCTCGGTCTCGTGCTGTCCCTGATCGTGTTCCCGGTCGGCCTGGCGCTCGACGTCGCGGCCGTCGTCCTCGGCGTCCGTGAGCTGCGGCGGGCCGGCCGGGAGGGTCGCCCGACGCCCGGCGCCGCCCTCGTCGGCCTGCTCGCCGGCGTCGTCGGCGCCGTCCTCGCACTGATCGTCACCGCGGTGGTGGCCGTGTTCTACCCGCAGGTGCGGGACTACGCCGACTGCATGAGCGGCGCCAACACGGTCGCCGACCAGCAGCAGTGCCGCAGCGAGTTCGAGCGGGGGGTGCAACGACGGTTCGGCGGGCAGTTCCGGATCGGCCCCGGCCCGACCGGTAGGCCGGGGTGACCCGGCGGGCGGCGGTCGTGACGTGCCCGCGGGCCTGGGTCGCCGCGCTCGGGCGGCTGGTGACGCTCGCGGCCGCGGCGGCCCTGCTCGCCCGCGTCGACGTGCCGGGGCGGCCCGCGACCCTGTGCCCACTGCGGGCCTGGACCGGTCTGCCGTGCCCGCTGTGCGGGGGTACGACGGCCGTCGCCGAGCTCGGTGCCCTCGACGTGCCCCGCGCCCTGGCCACCGCGCCGGTGCCCGTCCTCGCCGTCGTGGTGGTCGCGCTCGCCCCGCTCGGCCCGTCCCGGTGGTGGGCGCGCGCGACGCCGCGCACGCACCGCCGGCTGGTGCTCGGCGCGCTCGCGGTCGCGGAGATCTGGCAACTGGCCCGCCTCGCCGTCGCGAGCTAGCCGCGGCGGCGAGCCGCCCAGGCGTGCGCGATCGCCACCGTCCCGGCGGCCCCCACGGCGAGTTCGAGCCCTGCGGCGAGGGCGACCCGCCAGGGTGACGGCCCCACCGCCGCGAGCCGGCTGCCGCCGACCGGCCCGCCGGCGAGCGCCGCGGCCAACCCCAGGAGCAGGCCGGCGATCCCGCCGGCCGCGGCAGCCGCCGCCGCCCCGGCACGCACCCCGCGGGCGGCAAGCCGGCGCTGCACGAACCACCCCGTGACGACGGCCGCGAGCAGCGGCACGGCGAGGACGAACGACGCGGTGAGCGGCGGCGGCCCGCTGTCCGGAAGCGCGGCCAGCAGCGGGAACGCGGGCGCGGTGCCGAGGCTGACCGCGAACGGTGACACGACGGTGCCGACGCCGAGGGAGAAGCCGGGACCGACGGCGTACGACGCCGCCCACACCACCGCGTTCGGCGCCGCGGCTAGGCCGGTGACGAACAGGGCGGCGCCACCGACGGGGCCCGGGTGCAGCGCACGGTGCACGGCCGCGGCGTCGGACAACGCTCCGGCGAGCGACACGGCGGCGAGCAGCGCGCCCCCGGCCACGAGCACCAGAACCCCGGCGGACGCCGCGACGAGGACGGCCGCCGCGCGCGGGCCGACCCGGGCGGGCACCGCGGGCGCGACGCCTGCCGCGCGGACCAGTCCCCCGCCGCCCGCGACGAGGGCGAGCAGCGCGGCCCCGGCCAACGCCCGCGCCGCCGGGACGTGTCCCCCACCGCTCGCGCTGACGACGGCGAGCAGCGTCGCGAACCCGGCGTACGAGCCCACCAGCGCCGCGCTGGCCGCGGTCGCGGTGCGCCCGTCGCGGATCGCGTAGGTGACCGCGACGCGCGTCCCGGCCCGCCACAGCAGCGCGGCGGGCAGCGCCGTGAAGCCCAGCGGGAGCAGGCCCAGCGGACCCGACGGCAGCGCGAGGCCGCCGAAGTGGGCGTAGAGCCAGACCCAGGCGCCCGCCCGCACCGGGTCGATCACGCTCGCGCCGGAGTGCGCCCCGGTCGTCCAGACGAGCAACACCGCGATGACGCTCACGGTCAGGGCCGTCGCACCGGCCCGCACCGCCGCCCCCGACGCGGCGACGGCCAGCGGGCGATTGGCCGGGTCCGCGCCCCGCAGCCGTGCGGCAGGGCGGGCCGGCAGCGGGGTCACCCCGTCATCGTCGCAGCCGAGTCCCCGTCCCCGGACGATGACACGCGGCGGCCGACGGTCAACCCCGGATCGTGTCGCGCATGAGGCGCGCGGTCTCGCTCGGCGTCTTGCCGACGCGGACCCCGACCTTCTCCAGCGCCTCCTTCTTCGCCTGCGCGGTTCCCGACGAGCCGGACACGATCGCGCCCGCGTGACCCATGGTCTTGCCCTCCGGCGCGGTGAACCCCGCGACGTAGCCGACCACCGGCTTGGTCATGTGCTGCTCGATGAAGACGGCGGCGCGCTCCTCCGCGTCGCCGCCGATCTCGCCGATCACCACGACCGCCTGGGTCTCCGGGTCGTCCTCGAACGCCTGCAAGGCGTCGATGTGGGTGGTCCCGATCACGGGGTCGCCGCCGATGCCGACGCCGGTGGAGAAGCCGACGTCGCGCAGCTCGTACATCATCTGGTAGGTCAGCGTGCCGCTCTTGCTGACCAGCCCGATCGGCCCGCCGCCCGTGATGTCCGCCGGGATGATCCCGGCGTTCGACCGTCCCGGGGAGATCAGGCCGGGACAGTTGGGGCCCACCAGCCGGGTGGTCCCGGCGTTCTGCGCGTACGCGAAGAACTGGGCGGTGTCCCGCACCGGGATGCCCTCGGTGATGACCACGACGAGGGGCAACCGGGCGTCGACGGCCTCGATGACCGCTGCCTTGGCGAACCGGGGCGGCACGAAGACGACCGACACGTTGGCGCCGGTCTCGCGCACCGCGTCCTGCACGGAGTCGAACACCGGGATCTCCTGGCCCTCGATGTCGACGCTGCGGCCTCCCTTGCCGGGGGTCACGCCCGCGACGATCGTGGTGCCGGACGCCACCATCCGCCGGGTGTGCCGGCTGCCTTCCGACCCCGTCATCCCCTGGACCAGAACGCGGGAGTGCTCGTTCAACCAGATCGCCACGTCGCTCACACCCCTCGCGCGGCCAGCTCGGCGACCCGCCGGGCCGCGTCGTCCATCGTGTCCACCATCTCGACCACGTCGTGCTCGGCGTCGTCGAGGATGCGCCGACCCTGCGCGGCGTTGTTGCCGTCCAGCCGGACGACGAGCGGCCGGGACAGGTTCTCGTCCCTCCCCTTGAGCATCTCGATCGCCGACACGATGCCCTTCGCGACCTCGTCGCAAGCCGTGATGCCGCCGAACACGTTGACGAGGACCGCTTTGACGTGCGGATCCGACAGGACGATCTCCAGGCCGTCGGCCATCACCTCGGCGGACGCGCCCCCGCCGATGTCGAGGAAGTTCGCCGGCTTGACGCCGCCGAACTCCTCGCCCGCGTAGGCGACGACGTCGAGCGTCGACATCACCAGACCCGCGCCGTTGCCGATGACCCCGACCTGGCCGTCGAGCTTGACGTAGTTCAGGTCCTTCGCCTTCGCCTTCGCCTCGAACGGGTCGGCCGACGCCTCGTCCTCGAACGCCGCGTGCTCGGGGTGGCGGAAGAGCGCGTTGTCGTCGAGCGTGACCTTGCCGTCGAGCGCGATCACCGCGCCGTCGCCGGTGCGGACGAGCGGGTTGACCTCGACCAGCGTCGCGTCCTCGTCCGTGAGCACCTGCCACAGGTGCGCGATCACCTCGGCCACCTGCTCGCGGACGGCGTCCGGGAAGCGTGCCGCGTCGGCGATCTCCCGTGCCTTCGCGTCGTCGACCCCGTCCAGCGCCCCGATGGGGACCTTCGCGAGCGCCTCCGGGCGCTCGGCCGCAAGCTGCTCGATGTCGACCCCGCCCTCGCGGGAGGCCATCGCGAGGTACGCCCGGTTGGCCCGGTCGAGGAGGAACGAGAAGTAGTACTCCTCGGCGATGTCACTGGCCTGGGTCACCAGGACCCGCCGGACCGTGTGGCCCTTGATGTCCATGCCGAGGATGGCCCGCGCCTTGTCCTCCGCCTCCGCCGGGTCCGCGGCCAGCTTCACCCCGCCGGCCTTGCCACGCCCGCCGGTCTTCACCTGGGCCTTGACGACCGTCGTGCCGCCGATCGATTCCGCGGCGGCCCGGGCGTCCTCGGGGGTGGTGGCGACGATCCCGGGCAGCACCGGCACGCCGTACTTGGCGAACAGCTCCTTCGCCTGATACTCGAACAGGTCCACGATCGCCGTCCTCGTCGTCTCGCACCGGTCCGCACGTGGCCCCGAGGTTATCGGCGCCCCCGACAGGTCGACACCGGGGTCGTTGTGTTCCTCGATCGGCCACCGTCGCGACAGCGACGTGCCGGGCCCGTCGCGACAGCGACGTGCCGGGCCGCGTCGGGCGCCGGTCAGGCGGGGGCGGCGGCGCCCACGTTGGTGCGGACCCACTCGACGATCGCCGTGGTCGTCGTGCCCGGCGTGAACACCTCGGCGACCCCCATCTCCTTCAGCAGCGGGATGTCGTCGTCCGGGATGATCCCCCCGCCGAAGACGACGATGTCGGCCGCGTCCCGCTCGCGCAGCAGCTCGATGACCCGCCGGAACAGGGTCATGTGCGCGCCGGAGAGGACGGACAGGCCGATGCAGTCGGCGTCCTCCTGGATCCCGGTCTCGACGATCTGCTCCGGGGTCTGGTGCAGGCCGGTGTAGATGACCTCCATGCCGGCGTCCCGCAGCGCCCGCGCCACCACCTTGGCCCCGCGGTCGTGTCCGTCCAGACCGGGCTTGGCGACGACCACGCGAATCGGACCAGCACCCATCGCTGCTTCCCTCCTCGCCTGCGGCGCGGACGCGGTACGCCGCCGGCACGCAGCCTAGTCCGCCGCGTCCCGGCCGCCGCCCACGCCCGCGAGCCTGGAGGCGGCGGCTGTGGAGGCGGCGGCGCCGCACGCTGCCGCCTTCGCTACTGTCCGCCGAGTCCGCGCGAAGTCTCGCGAGTCTGGCGAAATCCATACGAGTTCGTGCGAGTCCATGCGAGCGGGAACGGAAGGGACGGTCGTTTGCGAGGCAAGCATCGGCTCCCACGGCACCGGCGGTCGTTTCGAGATGCGGCGGACGCGTCGGCGGGCCAGTCGACCGGTCGGTCGGCGGGGCGCCACCGCCGAGACCGGATCACGCGCGCCGGGGAACGGTGCCTTGATCGCCACGCCGATGCTCGCGGTCGCGGCACTGTCGGGTGCCGCGGGTCCCGCCTCGACCCCACTGCCGCCCGACCGCCGCGGCCCGCTCGACGCCGACCACGCGGCAGCCCACCTTGCCGACCAGGCGGGAGTGCGCGTCGCGCGCGGCGCGCTCGCGGCCGACGACGCGACGGTGCGGTTCGCGGAGGAGCGGCGGTTCGCGGAGGGGCGGCGGTTCGCGGAGCGGTCGCGAGGCGTGCTCGCGGCTCTGCCGGCTCCCGACCGCGCCGGGGTGCCGGGCGCCGCGCACCGCGTCTCGCGGGGCACCCGTCGCCCCGTCCGCGCGCAGTACGTCAAGCCCGTCGACCACTACGCGCTGAGCTCGGGCTTCGGGCTTCGGTGGAGCCGGCTGCACGCGGGCCTCGACCTGGCCGTGCCCGTCGGGACACCGGTCCGGGCCACCGCCGCCGGAGAGGTGATCCAGGCGGGGTGGGAAGGGGGGTACGGCAGGCTCGTGCAGATCCGGCACCGCGACGGGGTGATCACGGCGTACGCGCACCTGTCCACCGTCACGGTGCGTCCGGGCGTCCGGGTGGGTGCCGGGGATGTGATCGGACGCGTGGGGAGCACGGGACGCTCCACGGGACCGCACCTGCACTTCGAGGTGCGGACGCCGGAGGCCGTGGCCAACCCGCTGTCGTGGCTGCGCGGGCACGGCCTCGCGATGTGACCGGGCGGCGCGCGGGGGACCGCGGGTTGGGCTACAGCTTGGCCAGCGGGGCGTAGCGCAGCAGCAGCCGCTTGCTCCCGGTCTCCCCGCCGAAGTCCACCGTCGCCTGCGCCGACTCCCCGGCGCCGTGGGTCTCCGTGACCGTCCCGAGCCCGAACGCGTCGTGCACGACACGGTCGCCGATCGCCAGGTGGGGCACCGGGCGCGGAGACGGCGCGCCGAGCCGCCGGGCCGGTCGCGGCGGCGGCGCGGAGGTGGCCGCGAGGATGCCGCTCGGCCCGGTCGCGGGCTCCTCGCGACGCCAGTCGACGAGCTCGTCGGGCACCTCCTCGAGGAACCGTGACGGGGGGTTGTACGACGGCGCCCCCCCCCACGACGAGCGGACCAGCGCCCGCGTGAGGTACAGGCGCTCGCGCGCGCGGGTGATCCCGACGTAGGCGAGCCGCCGCTCCTCCTCCAGCTCGCGCGGGTCGCCCAGCGAGCGCAGGTGCGGGAAGACGCCGTCCTCGAGGCCGGTGAGGAACACCACCGGGAACTCGAGGCCCTTCGCCGTGTGCAGCGTCATCAGCGTCACCACGCCCCCGGAGCCGCCGGTGCCGGCGTCCGGGATCTCGTCGGCGTCGGCGACCAGCGCCACCTGCTCGAGGAAGTCCCGCACCGACCCCTCCGGGTTGCGTTCCTCGACCTCCCGGGCGACCGCGACCAGTTCCTCGAGGTTTTCCACCCGCCCCTCGTCCTGCGGATCGCCGCTGTCCCGCAGCTCCCGGAGGTAGCCGGTGCGCTCCAGCACCGCTTCCAGGACGTCCGCCGTCCCGACACCGGACGCGGCGAGCTCCCGCAGCTCCGCGAGCAGCGTGGTGAACTCGCGGATCGCGTTGGCGGAGCGCGCGGCGATGCCGGGGGCCTCCGTGCACCGCTCGAGCGCGTCGGCGAACGGCACCCGCTCGCGCTGGGCTAGC
>DATGDX010000452.1:0-2727 GCA_035310665.1 Mycobacteriales bacterium
CGCGGTGTTCGTGCCCGGAAACCGCGGTAGAGCGAGTGCCGTGACATGTCCGGCCGACGTCGTGCACTTCGTCCGCGAAGCGTTCCAGCACGGCAAGCCGATTGCCGCCATCGGCAGCGGGGTCGAGCTGCTGCGGCTCGCCGCCCTACCGGTCCACCTTGCCGAGACCGGCACCGAGGTCGTCGTGGATCGCGGCGTCGTCACGAGCGTCGACGGGGTGTACGACGACTTCGTGGCCGCCCTGGTCGCCGCGATCGAAGCCGGCCGTGACTGGAGCCGCGCGCCAGGATCGCTGCCCGTCTAACCCGAAGTTTCGCCGCCTCTGAGCGTTGAGGTGTGTGCTGACCTGCAGGTATAGCGGTTGCGAGGTCATCTTCTGTAGCCAAAGAATCGGCGTGTCGATCGATCGAGTTCCACTGTTTTGCCCGTACGATTCGGGCATGGCCAAGCGGTCGGGGGCGATGCACGTAGCCAGGATCACGACCCGGTACCGGGACAGGGCCGGGCAGGAGCGGATCTACGTCAGCCACCTGCTGCGCCGGTCGTATCGCGACGCGGGGAAGGTCAAGCACGAGAACCTGGCGAACCTGTCCGCGCTGCCGGCCGAGGCGATCGCGGCGGTCCGCGCGGTGCTCACCGGCGCCCACCTGGCGCTGGCCGGTCCGGGCGGCGGCGGGCTGACCCCGGCGGAGCGCGGCGAGCTGGGCGGGTTGGTGTGCGAGCGGTCCCGCCCGCACGGGCACGTCGCCGCGGTGCACGCCCTGGCGCGGGGACTGGGGTTTGTTGAGCTGCTCGGCGAGCCCGGTCGGCCCCGGGACCTGGCCCTGGCGCTGATCGTCGCGCGGGTGGTGCGCCCGGCGTCGAAGCTGGCCACCCGCCGCTGGTGGGCCGACACCACGCTGGCCGCCGACCTGGGCATCGCCGACGCCTCCCGGGACGAGGTGTACGCCGCGCTGGACTGGCTGGCCGCCCGTCAGGACGCGATCGAAGCCGAGCTGGCCGCCCGGCACCTGCGCGACGGCGGGATGGCGCTGTTCGACCTGTCCAGCTCGTGGATGACCGGGCGGCACTGCCCGCTGGCCGCCTACGGCTACTCCCGCGACGCCCGCCGCGACTACCCGCAGATCACCTACGGGCTGCTCACCGACGCCGAGGGCCGGCCGGTCGCGGTGCGGGTGTTCCCCGGCAACACCGCCGACCCCACCGCGTTCGCCGTCGTCCCCGGGCTGCTGCGCGAGTCGTTCGGGTTATCCGAGGTGGTCGTGGTCGGGGACCGCGGGATGCTCACCACCGCCCGCCTCGACGCGCTCCAGGCGCTCGGCGGTTTCCGCTGGGTGACCGCGCTGCGCGCTCCCCAGATCGCGGCGCTGGCCGCCGATGACGGTCCGCTGCAGCTGAGCCTGTTCGACGAGCAGAACCTCGCCGAGATCTCCCACCCGGACTACCCCGGCGAGCGGCTGATCGCCTGCCGCAACCCGGCGCTGGCCGACGAGCGGGCCCGCAAACGCGCCGCGCTGCTCGACGCCACCGAGGCCGAGCTGACCAAGGTGGCCGCCGCGGTTCAGGCCGGCCGGCTCGCCGACCCGGCGAAGATCGGACTGCGGGTCGGCACGGTGGTCGGCAAGCACAAGATGGCGAAACACTTCCGCCTCGACATCGGCCCCGGGCGCTTCGCCTACACCCGCGATGCCGCCACCATCGACGCCGAGGCGGCCCTCGACGGCCTGTACCTGCTGCGCACCAACGTGCCCGCCGAGCGCCTCGACACCCCCGGTGTGGTGCACGCCTACAAGAACCTCGTCCACGTCGAACGCGACTTCCGCAGCCTCAAGACCGTCGACGTGGACCTGCGGCCGGTCCACCACTACACCGAGACCCGGGTCCGCGCCCACGTGCTGCTGTGCATGCTCGCCGCCTACCTCACCTGGCATCTGCGCGCCGCGCTCGCCCCACTCACCTTCACCGACGAGCAACCCCCGCACCGGCCCGACCCGGTCGCCCCCGCCCGCCGCTCGTCCGCCGCCGAAACCAAGGCCGCCACCAAACGCACCACCGACGGACTCGAGGCCCGCTCGTTCCGCGACCTGCTCGACCACCTCGGCACCCTGACCCGCAACACCGTCGCGGTCACCGTCGCCGGCCACACCACCCGCTTCGAACAGCTCACCGTGCCCACCCACACCCAACAGCAGGCCTTCGACCTGCTCGGCGCCCCCGTCCCGCTGTCGCTGAGGTAGCCAGAACTCCTCCCCACCCCCACACAAACACGCAGATCAGCCGGGCATCACGACGAAGAGATCACGAAACTTCGGGTTAGGCAGTGGTTAGCGCGGGATCCACCCGGCGCGGCGGGTGTTCTGGTGGAACGTCGGCCACGCGGCGGGTCCGAGCCGGCGGCGGGTGGTCCAGGCGAAGACGCGCCCAGCGGAGCCGGTGCCACTGACCGCGACGATCCACGCGCGGCCACGGACGGTGGCAATCGACGGGGCAGCAGTGAGCGGGTGGGTGCCCGGGTAGGTGTCCCCGCGCGCCTCGACCCGCCCGTTGCCGTCGAAGACGGTCACCCACTGCTCGCCACCGACGACGACCTCCTGCCGGCCGTCACCGTCCACGTCGGCGATGCTCGGCGAGGCGTGCAGCCGCTTGTTCACGCAGCTCGCGAGGGTGTTGGACAGGCACTTGGTGTAGCGCACCCGGCCGTTGCCGTGCAGTACGTAAAGCTTCCCG
>DATGDX010000453.1:0-3562 GCA_035310665.1 Mycobacteriales bacterium
GCACTGCGCGGAGATGATCCCCTACTGGGTGGACGAGGTGGAGCGGCTGGTCGCCGCCGGCGGGGGCCGGCCGTTCGGGCGGGTCAAGACCGACCCGGAGCGGCTCGCGCGGATCGAGGCGCACCACGGCGACGACCCGTACCGGCTCCTCGGTGAGATCGACGCCGGGGTAGACGTCGTCGAGGCGCTGCTCGGCCGGCTCACCCCGGCCGACCTGGCACTGCGCGGCGAGCACCCGACGCTCGGGGTGATAGGCGTGGAGCGGATCGTCGAGGAGTTCCTCGTCTCCCACCTGGAGGAGCACGCCGACCAGCTCGAGCGGCTCGCCCGCCGGTGAGCCGCGCGCCCGCCGGTCGCCGATGAGACGTGCTCAGCTTGCCGTTTAACCCCGGGCTTGGCTGTGGGTTTGGAGGGTGTGGTCTCGTTTGGTGGTCTTGCCGATGTCGTGGCGGGCTGCCCGGTGCTGGTTGGGGCTGCCGGGTGGGTGTCCGGGGCCGGGTCTGCCGGGTTTCGGCGCACCGGCCGGGCAGGTGGTCTTGGCGTGGAGGTGGCGAAAGCCGCGGCGGACCTGGGTGGGGGTCAGCCGGCCGGGTGGGGCGGGCTGTTCCCAGGGGCGGCGTGGTCGCCGGTGAGGTCGCGGGCCAGGCGGAGTTGGGTGTAGGCGACAAGGACCAGCCAGGTCCAGCGGTCGGCGGCGTCGGGGTTGCGGATCTTCGGGTGGTCCAGCCGAGGACCTGCTTGAAGAACCGGAAGGTGTGCTCCAGGTCGAAGCGGCGCAGGAACGCCTGCCAGGCGCGATCGACGTCTGAGGCGGTGGCCTGCGGGTGGGAGGTTCACAGCCACACCGGCTTCGGGTCGCGGTCGCCGGGCAGGTAGTCGACCTGCGGATGGATCAGCGTCCCCTCGACAATCGGAAGTTCACCGTCGTGGTCGGCCCAGGGCCCGCGGTGGGTCAGCCGCGGGTGCAGCCGCTGCCAGCCGGTGGCCCGGGCGGTGCCGTAACGGCTGGTGTCAGTGGTGGTAGCCCCCTGCGGGGCGGGCCAGGTGGCCGGCTCAGCGCGGGTAACGACCGCGCCGTGGCGGGCGGGCGGCCGTTCGTGCCGGGCTGGCGTTCGGGTGCCGGCAGCAGCATCACCCGGTCGGAGCGCAGCCGGCCGATCAGCAGAACAGCCGCTGCGGGCAGGTCAGCCAGCACGAACGCCAGCCGGGTGACGTCGTACCCGGAGTCCATCACGATCAGAATGTCCGGGTCGCCCGGGTGCCAGTGCCCGGCCTGGCGCAGCCGCTGCACCACCTCCCGCACCTGGGCGGTGGTCACCGCGGTGGCATCGTCCGAGTAGGGCCAGCCCGGCACGAGCTGGGCGTTGCCCTTGCCCCGCCCGTAGGCGTGGCAGAACAGCCGCTGCGGGCAGGTCAGCGCGTCCGGGCGCAGCCACGGGCTGACATCAACCGCCAGCACGATCCTGCCGCCGACCCGGGGCAGCGGTAGCTGTGCCAGCGTCCGGCGCAGCCGAGCGATCTCGATCAGCCCACGGTTGAACCCGTCGTAGCGGGCGCCGTGCCCGCGCCGATGCTCCGGAGCCAACGCCAGGTCGACCAGCGAGCGCACCGGCCCGTCGCTGCACAGCAGCGCGTCGGTCAGTTCGAACACCGCATCCGCCCGCCCGCTCAGGCAGGAGTAGAACTGCCACCGGAACCGGCACAACGCGCCGATCCCCTCGACTGCGCCGGCGTCCTCGTGCAGGCCACCCACCACGACCTTCGGTTCGATCATGGTTTCTCTGGCGAGAACACGCTCTTCCGAAGGTCGCTCCACACCACGGCGACACACCGACCCCCACCACACCCACCACCGGCAAGATCACCCGGGGTTACTAAGGGGATCGCTGGTAGGTTGAGTTCCTTCCTGTCTGTGGTGATCCTGATGTGATGCGTGCAGACGATGGCCGCAAATTGGACTACCAGACGCTGGAGGCGGTGCGGCTGCGGGCGGTCGAGCAGGTCGAGGCGGGCGTGCCGGCGGCCGAGGTCGGGCGGGGTCTGGCGGCGTTGGGCCTGCATCCGAGGACGATCTGCACCTGGTTGGCCACTGTGCGGGCCGAGGGCCGGGAGGCGCTGCGGGCCAGGCCGGTGCCCGGCCGGCGGTGCAAGCTGGCCGATGAGCAGCTGAGCGAGCTGGCCGACGTGATCGCTACCACCGATCCGCGGGACCACGGGTTTGCGGTGACGTTGTGGACCCGGGAGATCGTTCGGCAGCTGATCGAGGCCTACTTCGGCGTGCAGCTCACGGTGGCCAGCGTCGGGCGCACCCTGCACGATCCGGGCTTCTCCGCGCAGCGCCCGTTCTACCGCGCCGAGCAGGCCGATCCGGCGGCGGTGGCGCGGTGGAAGGAGGTCGAGTACCCCCATCGCCGTCGAGGCCCGGGCCGCCGGCGGAACGGTGTTTTTCGTCGCCGAGGCCGGCGTGCGCTCGGACTACCACGCCGGCACCACCTGGGCCCCGGCGGGCCAGACGCCGACCGTGACGGCCACCGGTGCCCGCTTCGGCCTGAACATGATCTCGGCGATCAGCGTGAAGGGCGCGCTGTGGTTCTCCGTGTTCGCCGGCACGCTGACCGCCGCCGGGTTCATCGCCTTTCTCCGCCGACTGCTGCACGACGCTTAGCGCACCGGTGCCGGGCCGGTGTTCGTCGTCGTCGACGGCCACCCGGTGCACCGGGCCAAGGCCGTCACCGACTTCGTCGCCTCGACCGGCGGGGCGTTGCGGCTCTATCGGCTGCCGGCCTACCCTCCGCAGCTCAACCCCGACGAATAGGTGTGGAAGAACGCCAAGCACGACGGCGTGGCCCGCGCCGCACCCCAGGGTTCCGACGAGCTGAAGTCGGTGGTGACCGGCCGGCTACGCCGGCTGCAGCGCCTACCGCATATCGTCCGCGGCTTTTTCGCCGATCCGGAACTGGCCTACATCACCACAACCGCTTGACATCAACCTAAAAACAATCTCCTTGGTAAGCGTGGTGGCCGGCCTCTGACCGGTGTGGTGGGGGCAGTCTGCCAGTCGACGCCGCAGTGCAGTAGTGGTCGCAGCCGGTAGTTGTCGAAGTTGCGGAACCCGAACCCGACCCGCTTGATGCGCTTGATGCGCAAGTTGATGGCTTCGGTGGAGCCGTTGCCGACCCGGCCGGTGGTGAAGTAGGCGAGCAGCTCGTGGCGCCAGCCGTCCAGGGTGCGGGCCAGTCGGTGCAGCTTAGGGATGTTCGAGTCGGCACAGCGGACCAGTAGCCGGTAGAGCCGGTGCTTGGCGTCGGGCAGGTCGCGGGAGCGGCGGTAGAGCAGGATCAACTCCTGGGCGACCATCCAGGCGGTGGTCACCTCACCGTTCGGGTCTCCGGCGTCCAGCCCGGCCTGCAGGCGGGCCCAGCCGGTAGAGCGGGTCGTCGCGGTGCCCGCGCCGGCCGAGGGTCGACTGCTGCACTCGGCGGCGGACGTCATCGAGGGCGGCCAGGCCGAGCCGGGTGACGTGGAACGCGTCGAGCACCCGGACCGCCTCGGGCAGCCCGTT
>DATGDX010000454.1:0-7117 GCA_035310665.1 Mycobacteriales bacterium
CAGCAGCGCGTCGCTGACCCGGTCGGCGAGCGAGTCGAGCAGGAACCCGAGCCGGGTCACCCGCCGGGACAGCACCGCGACCGCGCCGTCGAGCCCGTCGAGCAGGCCGTTCGCGAGCACGAGCCCGGCCGCCACGACCGGCAGGGCGGGCGCGACGACCGCGGCACCCGCGGCGGCGGCGACGGCCAGCGCGGTGACCGCGTTCGGGGGGACCCGCGCCCGGACGAGCGGGGTCGCGAGGAGCCGCACCAGGCCGAGCCACCAGCCGACGAGCGCGGAACGGCGCGGGTCGTAGCCGCCGTGCAGCGCCGACCACCGGGCGCCGAAGTCCTCGCTCAGCGTCGCCCGGATCCCGTCACACCCGGGCGGCGAGGCCGAGTCGGGCGTAGATCTCGCGGGTCGCGGTCGACCGGTTGAGCGTGTAGAAGTGCAGCCCGGGCGCGCCGCCTGCGAGCAGCCAGTCACCGAGCTCGCTCGCCACCTCGACCCCGATCGCGCGCACCGCGACCGGGTCGTGCTCGACCGCGCACAACCGCTCCGCCAGGTCGCGCGGGAATGCGGCGCCGGACAGCTGCGCGAACCGCTCGATCTGCCGGACGTTGGTCACCGGCATGATCCCGGGGATGATCGGCACGTCACAGCCGTGCGCCGCGACCGCGTCCCGCAATCGGAAGTAGTCGTCGGCGCGGAAGAAGAACTGCGTGACGGCGAAGTCCGCCCCGGCGCGGATCTTCCCGACCAGGTGCTGCACGTCGGTCGCGAAGTCCGGGGCCTCCGGGTGCTTCTCGGGGAACGCCGCGACGCCGACGCAGAAGTCGCCGAGCGCGCGGATGAGCCGGACGAGCTCGTCGGCGTGCTCGAGGCCCTGCGGGTGCGGCCGCCACGGCTCGCCCACCCCGCCGGGCGGGTCCCCACGCAGCGCGAGCATCGTGCGCACCCCCGCCGCGGCGTACGCCCCGATCACGCGGCGCAACTCGGCCCGCGACGACCCCACGCACGTCAGGTGCCCCACCGGGGTCAGCGTCGTCTCGCCGGCAATCCGTTCCGTGACTCGGACCGTGCGGTCCCGGGTCGACCCGCCCGCGCCGTACGTGACCGACACGAACGTGGGCCGCAGCGACTCCAGCTCGCGGATCGCGTGCCAGAGCAGCCGTTCACCCTCGTCCGTCTTCGGCGGGAAGAACTCGAACGAGAACGAGCGGGACCCGGACGCGAGCAGTTCGCGGACGGTCGGGGGCATGTGACGGAAGGGTACGCGGATCGGGGGCCGGGGCCGGCGGCGGACGCCGGTGCCTGATACTGACGGGGTGCGCGTGCCCTCACCGGCGAGCTCCCCGCTGGACGTGGAAGACATGCGCGGGCGCGTCCGCAAGGCGCTCGAGGCGTTCCTCGACGCCCAGGCGCCACGCCTGGAGGCGGTCGCCGACGAGGTCGCGACGGTGGCGGACGAGGTCCGCGCCTTCGTCCTCGACGGCGGCAAGCGGCTGCGGCCCGCGTTCTGCTACTGGGGCTGGCGAGGCGTAGGTGGCCCGGACGCCGAGGAGATCGTCGTGGCGGCGGCCAGCCTGGAGCTGCTGCACGCGTGCGCGCTCGTCCACGACGACGTCATGGACGCCAGCGACACTCGACGCGGCCGCGCGGCGATGCACCGCCGGTTCGCCGCCCTGCACGACGACGGCGGGTGGCGGGGGTCGGCGGCACAGTTCGGGGTGGGGGCCGCGATCGTCGTCGGCGACCTGTGCCTGATCTGGGCGGACCAGCTGCTCGCGACCTGCGGGCTGCCCGCACCCGCGCTGCTGCGCGGACGGGGGCTGTACGACGAGATGCGCGTCGAGCTGATGGCCGGGCAGTACCTCGACCTCGTGGAGCAGGCCCGCGGCGACTCGTCGGTGGACCGCGCGCTACGGGTGGCCCGGTACAAGAGCGCGAAGTACACCGTGGAACGGCCGCTGCACCTCGGTGCCGTGCTCGCCGGCGGCTCCGCGGAGGCGCTCGCGGCATACTCCCGCTTCGGCCTCCCGCTCGGCGAGGCGTTCCAGCTGCGCGACGACGTGCTCGGCGTCTTCGGGGATCCCTCTCAGACCGGCAAGCCGGCGGGTGACGACCTGCGGGAGGGCAAGCGCACGGTTCTCGTCGCCACGGCGCTGGAGCGCGCGTCGGCGGCGCAGCGCGCGGTGGTCGAGCGGCTGCTCGGCGACGAGTCGCTGGACGCCGACGGGGTCGAACGGCTCCGCGAGGTAATCGACACCACGGGGGCGCGGGCGGCCGCGGAGCGGCTCATCGAGCAGCGCACCGACGCGGCGCTCGCCGCGCTCGACGCCGCCCCTGTCGACCCCGCGGCGCGCGAGGTGCTCGCCGCGCTCGCCCGGGCCGCCACCGCCCGGTCCTCCTGACCCCCGACCCTTTCCCGCCAGCCCCCGCAGACCCCCAGCCCCCGCAGGCCCCGCGGCCCCCCGCAGGCCTCCAGCCCCCCGCAGCCGCCGATCTTGACATCGGTGCTGGTTGATCATGGAATCCCACCGCAAGAATGTCAAGATCGGCGATCGGGTGTGGGCGGCGCGGAGGGGGAACTCAGAACTCCCAGGGCTCCAGCGTCGTCATGCCCGCCTCGGTCAGCACCGGCTCCAGGGCGCGCAGAATCTCGATCCGGGTCGTCTGGTCCACGGCGTCCCGGTCGCCCTCGGCGATGACGTACAGGCCGTCGGACAGCCGCACGAGCATCTCGGTGCGGGTCAGTTCGCCGGCGCGGATCTGGGCCGCCAGCTCGTCGAGTAACGACGCGAGCCGCGCGTTGGCGTCGTCGGTGAGCCCGAAGTCGACGGTCTCGCTCATCGGGCCAGGCTAGCCGCGCACGTAGGGTCGCCCCCCATGCGGACGGTCGCCGGGCCCACCGACCACGTCGTCGTCGTCGGCGCCGGGCTCGCCGGGTTGTCCGCGGCGCTGCGGCTCGCGGCGGCCGGCCGCCGCGTCACCGTGCTGGAGCGCGAGGCCGTCCCCGGGGGTCGCGCGGGGGTGTGGCACGCGGGCGGGTACGCGTTCGACACCGGCCCGACGGTGCTCACCATGCCGGAGCTGCTCGAGGACGCGTTCGCCTGCGTCGGCGAGCGGCTCGCCGACCACCTCGACCTCGTCCCGCTCGACCCGATCTACCGGGGCCGCTTCGCGGACGGTTCGGTCCTCGACGTGCGCGCGGGCGTGGACGCGACCGCGGAGGCGATCGCCGACGTGTGCGGAGCCCGGGAGGCGGCTGGTTACCGCCGGTTCGTGGCCTGGGCCAGCGCGCTGTACCGCGCGCAGGTCCGCGACTTCATCGACCGCAACCTCGACTCGCCCGTGGACCTGCTCACCCCGAACCTCGCCCGACTCGTCGCGCTCGGCGGGTTCCGCCGCCTCGACCCGCGGGTGGGCCGGTTCCTGCGCGACCCGCGCACCCGCCGGTTGTTCTCCTTCCAGGCCATGTACGCGGGGGTCAGCCCCGCGCAGGCGCTCGCCCTATACGCCGTCATCGCCTACATGGACACGGTCGCCGGGGTGTGGTTCCCGCGAGGCGGGGTGCACGCGGTCCCCCGCGCGCTCGCCGCCGCCGCGGTCCGGCACGGCGTCGACATCCGGTACCGCACCGCGGTCACCCGCGCGGAGCTGCGCGGCGAGCGCGCCGTCGCGGTGCAGACCGCGGCCGGCGAGCGGATCCCCGCGGACGTGCTGGTGCTCACCCCCGACCTGCCGGTCGCCGCGCGTACCCTGCTCGGCCGCCCGCCGCGCCGCCGGCTGCGCTACTCCCCGTCCTGTTTCCTGCTGCTCGCCGGGACCCGCGCCCTGGACCCTCCCGACGCGCACCACACGATCCACTTCGGCCACGCGTGGGAACGCACGTTCGACGAGCTGCTGCACCAGGGCCGGCTCATGAGCGACCCCTCGCTGCTCGTCACCACGCCGACGCTCTCGGACCCGACGCTGGCGCCCGCCGGTGCGCACGCCCACTCGGTGCTGGCGCCGACCCCGAACCTCGACGCGCCGATCGACTGGCCACGCATCGGGCCGCGCTACCGCGACGAGCTCGTCGCCCACCTCGAGCGGCTCGGGTACCACGGGTGGGGCGCCGCGGTCGAGGTGGAGCACGTCGTGACCCCGGCGGACTGGGCGGCGCTGGGCATGGAGCGGGGCACCCCGTTCGCGGCCGCGCACACGCTGCGGCAGACCGGGCCGTTCCGCCCGCGCAACCTGGCCCGCGGGCTGGCGAACGTGGTGTTCGCCGGCAGCGGGACCGTGCCGGGGGTGGGCGTGCCGATGGTCCTGGTGTCCGGGCGCCTCGCCGCCGAACGGGTCACCGGCCCGGACGCTGCGTACCGCTCCCGCGCCTGGGCCTGACCGAAGTCTCCCCGGACAGGGGAAGGCGCCGATTCCGGTCGATGTCAGACTTGCGCACCATGAGTGCGCGCGACCTCGACGCGGCGGGGATCCGCGACCCCGCCCTGCGCGCGTCGTACCTGCGCTGCCGGGAGCTGCACCGCCGCTTCGGCCGGTCCTACTTCCTCGCGACCCGGTTGCTCCCCCGTGCCAAGCGCCCGTCGGTGCATGCGCTGTACGGGTTCGCGCGGCACGCGGACGAGATCGTCGACCGGCTGGACAGCACGCTGACGGTGGCGCAGAAACGCGCCGTGCTCACCGAGTGGGGCGACGCGCTTCTCCGCGACGCGAAGGCAGGGGCGAGCGACGACCCGGTGTGCGCCGGCGTCGTGGACACGGTGCGCCGCTGGGACATCCCGCTCGAGCACTTCGTCGACTTCCTGACCAGCATGCACATGGACCTGTCGATCGCCGTCTACCCCACCTACGACGACCTGCGGGTCTACATGCGCGGGTCGGCCGCGGCGATCGGCCTCATGATGCTGCCGATCCTCGAGCCCACCACCCCGGACGCGGAGGCGCCCGCGACCGCGCTCGGGGTCGCGTTCCAGCTCACCAACTTCATCCGCGACGTCGGGGAGGACCTGCGCCGCGGGCGGGTGTACCTGCCGCTGGAGGACTTGCACGCGTTCGGCCTGACCGTCGAGGACCTGTACGCCGGCGAGCCCGCCGATCGGGTCCGCCGCCTCGTGGCCTTCCAGGTGCGCCGCACCCGGGCGATCTACCGGGACGCGGAGCCGGGCATCGCCCTGCTGCACCCGACGAGCCGCCCGTGCATCCGGTCCGCGTACGCGCTCTACGGCGCGATCCTCGACGAGGTCGAGCGCGCCCGTTACGAGGTGCTCGACCGCCGGGTCCGGGTCGGGCGCGCGCGGCGCGCCGCGCTGGTCGCCCGGGCGCTGCGTGCCGCCTGACCCACCGGCACGCAGCGTCCGTGGTTCGCCGGGGTTTGCCGCCGTGCACGCGAGGCAAGGGGGAGGGGCATGACGAACCCGGACCCGGATCGCACCCCCGGTCTCGACGCCGCGGGCGGCGTTGCCCCGGGCGACACCCCACCGGGGGAGGCCAGCACGCCCGGGGTGGCCGAGGACAAGCGGCGGCTGCCCAACCAAGGCCCGACGGTCGGCAACCGCACCCCAATGGTCGTCACGCTGATCGTGGTCGGCGTGATCGTGGTGCTCGTGCTGCTCATGCTCATCGGCATGGCCCTCAGCGGGTAACCCGCTCCCACGACGCGAGCGTGGCGAGCACCAGCGCGAAGCCGTAGAGCACGTCCTCGACGGGGGCGAACGCGACCCGCCAGCCGAGGATCACGTCGGGGTCGTAGGTGACGAGCCGCCGGCCGGTGAGCACCCCGTTGGTGAGCAGCTGGAAGCCGACGACGATCGCGTACGCCGTCCAGAACCGGGCGCCGGTGACCAGCCGGGTGCGCAGGACGACGAGGTCGAGCGCGACCGCGCCGGCGACGGCGACCAACGCCGCGACGGTGTAGGTCATCCGCGCACCCGGCGGACCGCTTCGTACCCGAGCACCGCGCAGGTCGGCACGACGAGGAAGAACAGCAGCTCCTCCAGGGGCAGGCCGCCGGGCAGCGTGACGCCCAGGGTCTGCCGCTCGTCGAAGCGCCACCACCCCGCCCGGGTGGCGACGACGTCCCACCCGACGAACACCGCGGCCACCGGGAGCACGGCGCGCAGCAGCTGCGGCCAGCGGCGGTAGACGCCGACGTGCAGCAGCAGCTCGAGCGGCAGGGTGACGAGCAGGCAGCCGGCGAGGACCGCGAGGTAGGTAAGCCGGGTCATGCGCGCAGCCGGCCGGCGAGCGCACGGGCGGCGGCACCGGGGTCGTCGGCCTCGGTGAGGGCCCGGACGACGACGACGCGGCGGGCGCCGGCGGCGAGCACCTCGTCGAGCGTCGTGGCGTCGATGCCGCCGATCGCGAACCACGGGCGCGCGCCGGGGGTGCCGGGCGGCGCCACGCGGGCGGCGTGCCGCAGCAGCGGCAGCCCGGGCGCGGGGCGCCCGGGCTTGGTCGGCGTGGGCCAGCACGGGCCGACGCAGAAGTAGTCGACTCCGGGGGCGGTGGCGGCGGCGTCGACCTCGTCGGCCGTGTGCGTCGAGAGCCCGAGCAGCGTGTCCGGCGGCAGCAGGGCGCGGGCGACGGCGACCGGCAGGTCGTCCTGACCCAGGTGCAGGACGTCCGCCCGGACGGCGTACGCGATGTCCGCCCGGTCGTTGACGCTGAACAGCTTCCCGTGCCGCGCGGCGGCGTCCGCGAAGACCTCGGCGTACTCGATCTCCTGCCCCGCCTCCAGCCCCTTCTGGCGCAGCTGCACGACGTCCACGCCGCCGGCCAGCACCGCGTCGAGGAACTCCACCAGGTCGCCCCGGCGCTCGCGCGCGTCCGTGCACAGGTAGAGGCGGGCGTCCGCGATGTCCATGCCTGGAACCCCACCCCCTCTGGAACCCCACCGCCGCTAGAACCCCACCGCCGCTGGAATCCAACCGCCGCTAGTACTACAGCGGCAGTTATTTGCCCTCGATCGGCGTGTCGTCTTGATCTCCCGGTGATTCTCGCGATCTTTCGCGGGTGGCTGATGATATCGACGTGGCGGAGCTGGAGGCCTGGGCCGCGGGGCTGGCCGAGATTCACGCGCGGATCGCGCCGCGGTTCGCTCGCTCGGAGCCGCGGGCGCGGGTGGCTGGGTACC
>DATGDX010000455.1:0-3506 GCA_035310665.1 Mycobacteriales bacterium
CAGCCCGAGCCCGTCGGCGAGCGCCGCGGGGGCTCCGGACAGCTCGACGAGCAGCGACACGCCACGCCCCCCGGTGACCTGCCCGACGCGATCCGCGGCCTCGTCGGGGGCGATCGCGTCGACCCCCACGGAGGCCGCCACCTCCCGCCGCCACTCCCGCGGCTCGGTGCCGACGACGGTCGCGCCGGCGCGGCGCAGCAGCAGCGCGGTGAGCAGCCCCACGGTCCCTAGCCCGACCACGACGACGGGCTCGTGCAGCACCGGGCCCGCGTCGAGCGCGAGCTGCAGCGCCGTCTCGACGAGCGGGAACAGCGTGGCGCGCCGCGGGTCGGCCCCGGGTTCGAGAGCGACCACGTCCGCCTCGCCGACGACGAAGCGGTCCTGGTGCGCGTGGAACGCGAACACCAGCGAGCCCGCCGGCACAGTCGCCGTACCCCGCTCGACCACGCCGGCGCAGCTGTAGCCGTAGCGGAACGGGTAGCGGAACGTGCCCCCGAGCGACCCGATGGTCTCGTCGCGGACGAGATCGGGGTCCAGTTCCCCGCGGTAGGCGAGCAGCTCGGTGCCCGTGCTGATCCCGGAGTACGCCGCGCGGACGAGCAGCTGCCCCGGCTGCGGCTGCGCGACGTCGACGGGCACCACGTCCACGCGGCGAGGCGCGGTGAACTGAACGCCCCAGCCGCGCACGGCGTACTCCTCGAAAAAAGCCGGGTTCGGGCGGGTGGCCCCCGACACCCCGGCATAATGCCCTGTCCGTGGCCCATGACGAGGAGCTCGGTGAGACGCCGGCGGAAGTCGCCGCCGTCGGCATTCCCACGCCGTTCGGCGAGTTCCTCGTCCGCGCGTTCGTGACGTCCGGCGGGCACGTCTACCTCGCGCTCGTGAAGGGGGAGATCGCGGGCGGCCGATCGGTGCTCACCCGGCTGCACTCGGAGTGCCTCACCGGGGACGCGCTCGGGTCGCTGCGATGCGACTGCGGGATCCAGCTGCGGACCGCGGTGCGCGCGGTCGCCGCGGAGGGGCGCGGGGTCGTGCTGTACGTCACCGGCCACGAGGGTCGTGGGGTCGGCCTGGTCAACAAGCTGCGGGCGTACGTCGAGCAGGACCGCGGCGCCGACACCGTCGACGCGAACCTGCGTCTCGGGCTGCCGCCGGACAACCGGGACTACAGCGACGCCGGCTCGGTGCTCGAGGCGTTGGGCGTTCGCTCGGTGCGGCTGCTCTCGAACAACGGCGACAAGGCCGACGGGCTGCGCCGGGCGGGCATCCAGGTCGACGGCCTGGTCCCGCTCGCCACCGCGACGCACCTGCGCAACCGGCGCTACATCCGCACCAAGGAGCTGCGGTTCGGTCACGTCCAACCGGCGGGCGCCGACCTCGTGGAGCTGCCGGCGGCGCCGAGCGACGTGACCCGCCTGCTGGGTGAGGCGCGCCCCCGACCCGACCGGCCCTACGTGCTGGTCAAGTACGCGCAGACGGTCGACGGGCGGATCGCGACCGGCAGCGGCGACTCGAAGTGGATCAGCGGGGAGGACGAGCGGCGGGTGTCGCACGCGCTGCGCGCCGCCTGCGACGCCGTGCTCGTCGGTGTCGGGACCGTGCTCCAGGACGACCCGCACCTGACCGTGCGGCTCGTCCCCGGGGCCTCCCCGATCAGGGTCGTGCTCGACTCCACCCTGAACACCCCGCTCGACGCGAACGTGCTGTCCGACGACGCCGCGACGATCGTCGTCACCACGACCGACGCCGACGAGCGGCGTCGCGCCGCCTTCGCCGCCGCGGGCGTCACGCTCCATGCCGTCTCGGCGGGTGCCCGCGGGGTGGACGTGGGCGCGACGCTCGCCCTGCTCCGGTCGCTGGGCATCGAGTCGCTCATGGTCGAGGGCGGCAGCGCCGTGATCACGTCGTTGTTCGGGGCCGGCGTGGTCGACCGGCTGGTTGTGTCCCTGTCCCCCACGATCATCGGCAGTGGCGTGGAGGCTGTCGGCTCGCTCGGGATCCGTCGGATCACGGAGGGGCTGCGGCTGGTGAACCGGTGTGTGCACGTCGCCGGCGAGGACGTGCTGTTCGGGTGGGACGTGCGCCCGGCCCGGTGACATCCCCCGGCGCGCGGGTGGTCGTGGTCCGCCCGGACCACCTCGGTGACGTTCTGCTCACGCTCCCCGGGGTGGCGGCGCTGCGCCGCGCCCTGCCCACCGCCCGGCTCGCGGTCGCCGTGCCGTCGGCCGCCGCGGCCGCCCCGGGGCTCTGCCCCCACGTCGCGGACGTTCACCCCGTCCGGTTCCCCCCGCTCGGCGCGCGAGGGGGGGACGAGTGGGAGCCGGCCGACCTGCGCGCGCAGGCACGGCGGCTGGCCAGGCGCTTCGACCTGGCGCTGATGCCACGCCCCGACGACCCGTGGAGCGGGGCCCTCGCCGCCGCGGCCGAGATCCCGGTGCGGATCGGGTTCGACCTGCCCCGCACCCGCCCGTTCCTGTCCCACGCGCTGCCCGGTCCCGACCCCTCGGAGCACGTCGTCCGGCACCTGCCGCGGCTGGTCGCGCGCCTCGCCGGGCGCGGCGCGCTCGCCGACCCGCTCCCCGACCCGCTCGCCGGCACCGGTCCGCCGCCGAGTCTCGTCGTCCCCACGGCGCGGGACCGCCGGCAGGCCGACGCCCTCCTCGCCGCGGTCGGCCAGCCGGCCCCGGTCGTGGTGCACCCCGGGTCCGGTTGGCCGCTGAAGAACTGGCCGCCCGCGCGGTGGGGGCGCCTGGCCGCCCGGCTGCACCGCGACAGCGGGAGCTCGCCGCTGGTCCTGGCCTCCGCCGCCGAGACCGACCTCGTCGAGCGGGTCGTCGAGGAGAGCCGTGCCGCGGCGGTCGGGTTCGCCGGGCGGCTGGGCCTCGGCGCCCTGGCCGCGGTGCACGGCCGCGCCCGCGTCGTGATCGGAACCGACAGCGGCGCCATGCACCTCGCGGCGCTCGTCGGCGCCCCGACCGTCACGCTGTTCGGGCCGGCCGACTCTGGGGTGTTCGCACCGCTCGGGCACGCCGCGCGGCGCGTCCTCACCGCGGATCTGCCGTGCCGTCCCTGCGGCACGCTCGTCGACCCGCCCTGCGGGGCGCTCACCGAGCCCGGCTGCGTCACCGGCGTCACCGTCGACGACGTCGTCGACGCCGCTACCAGTCTCCGCCGAGAATGACCTTTCCGCGGACGTGGCCGCTCTCGGCCCGGTCCACCGCCGCACGCACCTCGGCCCACGGGAACCGGTCCTGGACGTGGACGCGCACCCTGCCGTCGTCCACGAGACGGGCCAGCTCACCGAGGTCCTCGACGTCCGGCCGCACGAACAGGTACTGCCCGCCGAGCTCCTTCACCGTCGCCGCGTCGACGACGGACACGATCCGACGTGGGTCGCGGACCAGGGCGGGCGACACCCGCAGCGCCTCCCCGCCCACGAGATCCACGACCGCGTCCACCCCGTCGGGCGCCACGGCCCGGACCCGGTCGACGAGGCCGTCGCCGTA
>DATGDX010000456.1:0-2619 GCA_035310665.1 Mycobacteriales bacterium
AGCCAGGCCGTCCGGTGGTCGACCCCCGAGGCCTACGACACCCCCGGCGCGCCGCCGAACGGCGCCGACTTCGTCCGCCTGCGCGACGCCCGCGGGCGGTTTCTCACCGCCGACGATCTGCGGACGCTCGGATTCCACGGCGCTCGGACGCTGCCCGCGGCGCCCGTCGAGTGGACGGTCGACGGTCACCCCCCGGGCCGCGGGCGCAACGCCGCGCTGTACCCGGGCACCGGGAATGTGCTCGACCGCTCGATCGTGCGCCCTCTCGCGGTGCCCGCGGGACGCCCCACGCTCAGCTTCGACACCACGTGGAGCACCGAGACCGGCTTCGACTCCGGGTTCGTCCAGATCTCTACGGACGGCGGGAAGACCTACACCAGCCTCGTCAACGCGGACACCACCACCGACCTCGACCCCAGCGCCGACCCCGCGCTGAAGGAGAACGTGCCGGGGTTCAACGGGAAAGGCGGCTGGACGAACGAGGTGTTCGACTTGTCGCGGTACGCCGGTCGCAGCGTCCTGCTCGCCTTCCGCTACATCTCCGACGCCAACACCAACGGTCGCGGATGGTGGATCGACAACGTCAAGGTGAACGACACGGTGGTCTCCGACGGCAGCTCGCTGTCCGGGTGGCGGACCCGGACGCAGGTCCGGCCGACACCGGTCGCCGGGTTCACCGTGCAGCTGGTGGCGATCCGCGCGGACGGGTCGCGCGTGTGGACCAGTGAGCTTCCGCTGACGAGCGCGTTCTCCGGGACGTTCGGCACCAGACAGCTGCGCCGGCGGCTGGGCGGGTCCGCGGGCCTGGTCGGCGCGCTGGTGACGTACGACGACCCGCGCGAGCAGACCACGCAGTACGCGCGCTACACGCTCACGGCCAACGGCGTCGTGCAGCCCGGCGGGTGACCGCAGGCAAGCCGGCATGCTCGCCGGATGGTGGACGAGCGAGACCTCCCCGACGTCTTGCGCCGACAGTGGGAGCGCATCGCCGTGGCGACGAGCTCGCTGGACTTGTCGGCGCCGAGCCGAGTGGCCGGCTGGCGCAACGCTGAGGTGATCGCACACCTGGCCGCCCAGCTCGTGCTGCTGTGCCGCGTCCTCCGCGACTCGCGCACGGGCACCGGCGCGACGCCCGCGACCGTGAGCCTGGAGGACAACCTGGCCGGCACCCGGGCGTTGGCCGAGGTGGTCGACGCCGCGGCGAAGCGGGGAGCTCACGCCGGTGAGGTCGACGTCGCCGGGCAGGTGGCCGCCGTGAGCGGCGCGCTCGCGGCGGCCGACGTCGCCGCGACGGTGGTGACGCTGCAGGGCCCGATCCGGCTGGGGGATTACCTGCGGACCCGGTGTGTCGAAGCGGTGGTGCATGGCATGGATGTGCGCCCGCCGATCGCGCCGGACCCCGCCGCGCTGGCCGTGACCGTCATGCCGCCGCCCGTGCTCTGCCGGTCGAGGAGTTCGTCGACGTGGCCACTGGCCGCGCTGCCGCCCCCGGCGCGCTCGCGTCCGTGATGCCGCTGATGTCGTGAACACCTGGCCGACGCGTGCCGCTGCACGCTGGATCCGGGAGAAGTAGCGTCGCTGTCATGCTGACGGTGCACCTGACCGGCGCCCGGGCCACGCTGCTCGCCACGTTGTACGGCCGCGCGCTGGACGCCGAGGCCGCGGACTCCATCCTGCGCGACACCATGTCGGCGCGAGCGGCGCGGCAGCTCGACGTCGATGTCGCGAAGACCGGGCTGCGGCGCGGCGACCCGCCGGCGGTGGCGCTCCGGGCGCGGCACCTTGACGGGTGGGCCCGCGAGTTCCTCGCCGCGCACCTGAGGGCGACGGCGCTGCACCTCGGCTGCGGGCTGGACACCCGGGTCTACCGCCTGGACCCGCACCCCGGCGTGCGGTGGTACGACGTGGACTTCCCCGACGTCATCGACCTGCGCCGACAGCTGTACCCGCCGCGGGGCGGATACGAGATGGTCGGCTCGTCGGTCATCGACCCCTCCTGGCTGGAGCGAGTGCCCGCCGACCTCCCGGTGCTCGTGGTCGCGGAGGGCCTGGTGATTTACCTCACCGAGGACGAGGGCACCGCCCTCTTCCGGAGGATCGTCGATCGGTTTCCTGGCGGGCAGTTCGTCTTCGACGCGCTGAGCAGGCGCGGGATCCGGCTGCAGCGGTTCAACCGGGGGATCCAGGCCGCGGGAGCGACCGTGTCCTGAGGCATCGACGGCTGCGCGGACCTGGAGGCGATCCACCCGCGGCTGGAGTGCGTGACCGCGCTGAGCGCCTTCGACCTCGACGGCTTCGAGAAGCTGCGGCCGAGCTACCGGGTCATGGTGAAGCTGGCACGGTGGATCTCAGAACTGCGACGGGTGGGGGTCTTCTACCGGCTCGCGTTCTGACCCTGATTTTGCAGCGAAGGTGCTCGCGTGAAGGGGTGTCGTAACGCGGAAGTGCCCTTGCTGTACGGGAAAATCGTGATTGCTGAGTCCCAATTCCCCGTGCAGAAGGGCACCCGCGAGGTGAATGGTACCGGCCTGCTGTTCGATGTCGAGGACCCGGTGCTGGCGCGTCCCGCCCGGCCGGTGCCGACGCCGGTGGTCAGCGGCTCGGAGGCGGATCTGACCC